>NZ_JBFAYB010000007.1:0-185691 GCF_040681075.1 Streptomyces sp. NPDC051907
GGCGGCCCGCTGCCCGCCCCGGCGCTCCCGCCGGTGGCGCTGAAGCCGCGGGGGCGGGTGCGCTGACCTGGGGTGTTGTTCGCGCCGTGAGTCCCCAGCGCGTGCCCTCACTGTGCCCCCTCGCCGGTACTGCGAGGGGGCACAGTTCACTTGGCGATCGAGGAGGCCTGCCAGTGGAAGTCGCCCCTGCCGACAGGATTCGGGCCAGTGGCTCACGCCTTTCTGGTCACGCCTGGGCGGACGGGGACGGGAGCGTGGCGAGCTCGCCCAGGAGGCGGGCCGCCGGGGCGGGGTCGGCCAGCCACTTCAGGTGGCTGCCCTCCAGTGTGCGGACGTCGTACGGGTTGTCGGGCGTCAGCTCGTCGCCCTCGCGGATCAGCCGGTCCTGTATGGCGAGAGGCAGGCTCGTGTCGTCGGCGAGGCGGATGTAGGTCTTGGGGATGCTGCCCCAGGTCGCGGCCTGCGCCCGGTCGGCGGCGCCGCCGACGTCCAGGTTCTCGTCGGGCTGGAAGGTGTTCAGGAAGGTCAGGAACTCCTCGTCGGTCCCGTCGGCGAAGAAGGCCGCCTTGAACGCCGCGAGCGAGTCGGGGTTCGCAGTGCGGAAGTTGACGCGGAGCAGGCCGAGGTCGGCGGGGTTTCCGGCCAGCGCCGAAGCGAAGGCGGCGGGGTCGACCGTGGCCATCTCCGGCTCGGCGTAGTAGTCGTTGACGTCGAGGCGGACCGGGCACCAGGCCGAGACGTAGACGAGCCGGTCGATCAGGTCCGGGCGTGCGTTGGCCGCGGCGGTGACCGTGGCGCCGCCCCGGCTGTGGGCGACGAGGACCACGGGTCCGTTCCGCTTGGCCCGTTCGAGGATCCCGATCAGGTGCGCGGCGTTGTCGGCGAGTGTGACGCCCTTGATCGAGCCGGGCGCGCCGGCGAGACCCTCGGGGTCCTGCGGTGCCTGATAGGCGCGGGTGAAGGTCGCCTGGAACCCGTGGCCGGGCAGGTCGACGGCGACCGAACGGTGCCCGAGGAGGCCGAGTTCGGCCTGGAGAGGCGCGAAGGAGAAGGAGTTCGCGAAGGCTCCGTGAACGAGTACGAACGTCGGTTGCATCTGTGTGCTCACTTTCCCGTGGTGTCGGATGTCTGACGCAGGACCAGGCAGAGAAATCCGAAGCTGTCCCGGTATCCGTGCAGCCACTGTGAACGTGCGGCGGTGGCCGTTTCCAGTGCCTGGGCGCCTGCCGGATCGTCAGGATGGTCGAGTGCCCATGAGGCCAGCGAGCCCCAGCAGGCCCACTCGTAGGCGTCCAGCTCGCTGCGGGTGCTGACATGGCCGTGGACGGGGGTCCATCCGTCGGCGACGACGCGGTCCACCGTGGTCGCCAGGTCGGCGAGGTCGCCGAACGCCTCGACGGCCTCGCGCGAAGGGGCGCGGTCCCAGAACGACTCACCGATCAGGACGCGGCCTCCGGGGGCCAGGTGCTTGCGAGCTGCCGCGAGGGTGGGGAGAAGACCGCCGAAGGCATGCGCGGCGCCGACGCTGATCACCAGGTCGAACGGCTGCTGCGAGCCGAAGGCGGCGGCTTCCTGGTGGTGGAGGACCAGACGCTCTTCGACCCCGAGTTCGCTCGCCGTCTGTCCGGCCCGCCGCAGGGAGACCTCGGAGACGTCGACCCCCTCGGCATGCAGGTGTGGGTGTGCCTGCAGTGCGCGCAGAAGCCACTCCGCCGTGCCGCATCCGAGGTCGAGCACTCGCTCGTCGCCCCGCAGGAGGCCGTGTCCGAGCAGCAGGCTGACCGACTCGTCGTCGAGCGGAGCCTTGATCGGGTGACCGGCATGCGCGATGCCGGAGATCTCCTCACGGCTCAGAGGCGCGGTGTTCGCCGTGTCGAGGAGCAACTTCGCGGCCACGGCCGTCCCGTCGGTGCGGATCGTGCCGGCGACGGCCTTCGCCCGTGCTTCCGTCTCGGGCGCCAGGGCGGTCGTGAGGGCGGCCGACAGAGAGGCGAGGGTCGGGTTCGGACCGTCGTGAGCCGCGCCGATGCCCAACTCGGCGACCTGAGCGGCCCAGTGGGGCTGATCCACGAACTGAGGTACCACCACCTGGGGCGCGCCGGCCAGGGCGGCCGTCGTCGTCGTGCCCGCGCCGCCGTGATGGACGACCGCGGCCACCCGGCGGAACAGCGCCTGGTGGTTGACGTCGCCGACGGCGAAGCAGTCGTCCGCGTCGTCGACCAGACCCAGGTCGGCCCAGCCACGCGAGACGATGACGCGCCGGCCCTGGGCGCGAACCGCCTCGACGGTCACCCGGGCGACGTCCGTCGCGGTGCGCATGGGCATGCTGCCGAAGCCCACGAACACCGGCGGTGCCCCGGCGTCCAGGAACTGCTCCAGATCGGTCGGGAGCGGGCGTACGTCCGGCAGGATCCACGCGCCGGTCTGCACGAGGTCGAGGTCCGTCAGCTCCTGCCACGGCCCCAGAACCGGATCCGCCGCCAGCCACGGCCGGTCGCCGAAGACGTGGTCGCGGACGTTGTCCACCGGCGGCAGCCCGATCTTCGCTCGGTGGGCGTTCAGCGGCGCGAGGTACAGCGCGTTCACCTTCTGAACGTCCAGGTCCCACAGAGCCCGGTTGTCGGACGGGTCGATCGCGTCGGTCGACATCGGCGGGCCCGGTCGCGGCGACGGCGAGAAGTGCGTCGACGGCATCTCGAAGGGGTGGAAGCAGGCGTAGACGTAGCGGATTCCCAGCTTCTCGGCCACCGACCGTGCGCCGGCCGGCATCAGGCCGCTCGCGACCAGCACGTCGCATCCCTCGGCGGCCGCCGCGACCGTGTCGAAGTGCTCGGCGACCAGCTCGGCGGCGAACTCGGTGGCGAAGCCAGGCGACGGCGGCGCGCCGGTCACCAACGGGCGCACCGACCGGCCGAACGGCACGTGCTCCACGCCTATACCGGCCAGCAGCTGTGCGAACTCCTCGTCCGGAGGCGCGCACACGCGCACGTCCGCGCCGAGGTCCCGCAGCTGTGCCGCGAGTGCGGCCGGCGGCATGATGTCGCCGCGTGACCCGTAGGCCATGATCAGCACACGCATTGCGTCATTCTCGTTTCTGTGGTCGCCGACCTCGGTCGGCGTTGGTGCGGGACGGTTCCGGATCGTGCCGGAGCCGCCGGGGGGACGAGCTCGTACAGGGCGGTCGCTGTCACCGCGCCCAGGGAAGTTCGCGGTCGCCCTCGGTCCCGGGCACCGAGGCGACTCCGCCGGAGCGCATCGCGACATAGGCCTCGGCCCGCTCCGGAGCGTGGATCCGGCGGACAAGGGCCGGCGGCAGGATCACGCTCTGGCCGGCCAGGACCTTCTCGGTGCGGCCGTCACAGGTGACCTCCAAGGCGCCCGCTGTGACCGTCCAGACCTGCTCACGGCTGATGGAATGCTCCGGTCCGGTCGCGCCGGCGTCCATCGCGACCTTCCAGGTACTGAGCTCGGCGCTGCCGCGGCTGGGGGCGGCGAGGCGAGTCATGGTGGCGTTCGGGGAGACGGTGACATCGTCGGCGGAGGGAGCGACCACTCGTACGACGGCGCCTTCGCTCCTGTCCGTGCCGCTGTCCGGGACGGCCCATTCGACGAGCTGGACGACGACACCGTTGGGGTCGGTCAGCTGGAACAGGCGCTCGCCCCAGGGCTCTTCCCGCATCGGCATGGTGATGGGGGCGCCGGCGGCGCGCAGCCGCGTCTCCTCTGCGGCGAGGCCGCTGACCGTGAGCGCGACGATCAGCCCGCCTGCCTCCTGGTCCCGCTGCTCGGCGGGCAGGACCTCGGTCCCCTTCCGGAGCAGGACGATGTCGACGCCGGCGTCCTCGCGGGTCAGCGAGCAGAAGCCGTCGTCGGCCATTGCCACCTGGTAGCCGAGGTGGGCGAGGAAGAAGTCGCGGGAGGCGTCGACATCGGCGACGGTCAGGGAAACGGTGGACGCGGACACGCGCATGGCAGCTCCTCGGAGAGTGTTCGTGGTGGTGGGTGGAGGCGGAGACGTCGGCAGGATGCTCACGTTCCAGTCCTCCGCCGGCGGGCGGTGCGCGGAGAGAGTGAGGCCGCCTGAGCCTGAGACTCTCGCAGGCCGTACGGGCCGACACGTGCAGGTCCTGCGGTGTGAGCGTCGCGGGTGGCGGCAACGCCTCGGCCGGCTCGCCTGAGGCCTTCGTGCCTTCTTCGGTCCGGAAGTGAGTGCGGCCAGGGGGAGTCAGCCCGAGGGCAGGTCGAGCTGGAACTCGAGGGTGCGCCGGCAGGAGCGGAATCCCAGACGGTGGTTGACGGCCAGCATGTGGACGTTGTCCTCGGCGTTGTCCGTCTCGATCTCGACGACGTCGGGATGCTCGGCGCGCAGGCGCCGCACCATGGCGGTCTTGACCCACAACCCCAGGCCGTGACCCCGATGCGCGGGCACGACCGCCGTGTCGTACTGCTGGGCACGCGGCCCGCGGCCCTGGGGGAGCAGGACTTCGGTGTAGCCGGCCATGGTTCCGTCGTCGTGGACCGCGGCGAGGGTCAGCAGGGTGTCGCCGCGGTCGGCGATCACCTGGGCCATGGCGCGGACGCGGTCGGCGTCCCAAGCCACGCTGCCGTAGTCCAGGTCGCCGACGGGCATGTCGTTCATGGCGGTCTTGGCCGCGGCGAAGGCGTCGGCGAGCTCGTCGGGGACCGTGCCGGTCCAGCGGGCCGGCCGGTAGCCGGGGGGCGCGGTATCGGCGGTCGGCGGCAGGTCCGCGTCGGGCAGCTCGTCGAGGCGCAGCAGGAGGTGATCGAGGGTGAGCGCCCGGCTGAAGCCATGCCGTTCGCTGAAGGCTTCGCCCGGGCTGTCGGCCGCGGCTGCGGCGATGAGGCTGCGCCGGTTCTCGGCGTGGCAGGCTGCCACGACCTCCGACAGCAGGAAGGAGCCGATTCCCCGGCGGCGGTGGGCAGGGTCGACGTGCAGTTCCAGTTCGGACAGGTGCTCCTGACCCGGGTCGGTGAACACGCGCAGGCCGGCGACTCCGACGGGGCTTCCGTCCGCCCCCGTGGCCAGCCAGTTCAGCCGGCGGCTGCCCAGAGCGGTCTGGGTGATCTGGGCGTGGACCTGTCCGGGTTCCGGGGCCGGTACGGAGGGCAGGTCATGGGCCATTGAGGCCGCGACGACCCGATGCCATCCGGCGGACTCGGCGGCCGAGACGTGCCGGAGCGGTACGAGATGCACGGAGGCAGATGCAGACAAAATCAAACTCTCATGGTCGAGTCGGTCCTGCTTCAGAGGATGGCGAGGTCGTGCTCGCGCGGCCGCAAGGGCCGGCGAAGGGGGGCGGCTGCCGTGGTCGCGTCAGCGCGTGGCGCCGGGACCCATCGGTCGAGAGCGGCGTGCTCCGCGATCCATCGGGCGGTGCAGTCGGCGTACGCGGCTGCGGGCAGCCGGGCGAGGCGCCTCTCGGCCGTCGGATCGTCGACACCGTCCAGCAGCCACGGCGGCAGCAGCGGCGCTACGCGAACTATCCGCTGCATGACAACCCATCAACTCATAAGACGAATCGGCCCGAAACCCACAGCACACCTCGCACACGCACCCACCCCATGCCTGGTTCATCCCCTCCACAGCAGACGAGACCAGGCGCAACCCATCACGCGAGCAGGAAGCCTGCCCGCTCATCCCGACGGCGCCGTCACGTTGCTTCGACGCTTGATTAGACATCGCGTGGCTGCGGTCGCAGTGTGCATGCTGTGCGGAGTGCCTTCGCAATTCGTGCAGACTGCCTGACCACGACGCATCGATCCGGCTGCTGAACGGCCGGGCGCCAACTCACACGCACGGCACTCCGGCGGCCTGGATGGCGTAGCAGCCGCATCAGCGACGTGCGAGGGCTCCTTTTGAGCCGCGAAGCCAGATTCGGATCATGAGATGATCTGGCCAGTTGGCCTGTTTTGGCATCACGTGTACGCGGGGGTTCTGTGGGTTCGTCGAGGGCGTCGGCTTCAGTCGTGCCGCCAACGGACAGGTTCGAATGGTTCCTCGAAACCGTCTCCAACGAGGTCATGCCCCTGTCGCTGAGCAGTGACCGAAGGGACGACTTCCACGCAGACATCCAAGACATACTCCTGGGCCCCGTGGCGTTGTCGGCGTTCGAGTTCTCCCCGATGCGGGCGTGGCGGTCCGCGAGACACATCCGACAAGGCGATCCCGAGGGCTACCAACTCGTACTGGTGACCCAGGGCAGCTTCCGGGTCTCCCAGGAGGGCCGGGAAGCGCTGGTGGCGGGTGACTTCGTACTGTCCGACACTTCCAGCCCCATGCTGACCGAGTGTCTCTCCGCCGGCGACCCGATTCACGCCCTGACGCTGCAGATACCGCGGTCCGCCCTGCCGCTGTCCCCTCGCAGGCTTGAGCCGCTCCTGGTGCAACGCCTCCCTGCCCACAAGGGAGCGACCGCGATCCTCGCGGGGTTTCTGCGCACCCTCCACGCCCAAGGAGCGCACTGCGGAGCGGAGGCACTGCTCTCCATGGGGTCCGCCACCATCGACCTGGTCACCGCGTGCCTTGCCCAACATCTGCATTCCCTGGACGAGGCGCCGGTCGAGGCGCGATCCCAGTTGATGCTGCAGCGGATCCTGCGTTTCATCGAGCACAACCTCGGCGACCCCGACCTCTCGCCTCGCACGATCGCCGAACGGCACAACATCTCTCTACGCACCCTCTACACACTCTTCGACGGCGAGCCCGCCAGCATCGCGGGAGTCATCCGACGCCGACGCCTCGAACGCTGCCACACCGACCTCGCCCGCCCGGAAATGGACCACCGAAGCGTCCAGGCGATCTCAGCCCGCTGGGGCTTCACCAACCCCGCTACCTTCAGCCGTACGTTCCGCGACACCTACGGAACCACTCCCACCGAACACCGCGCCCACGCACGACAGCACCGCAGCACCTGACGCCAATGCCTCCGTCGGACCGCCGACTTGGGGTGGGTACGGTAGGGGCCATGAACAGATGGACACGAGGTGCGGCGGGGGCCGCCCTGGGAGCGATGCTTCTCCTGACGGGCTGTGAGACCTCGGACGACTCGGCGAAGCAGCAGAACGCGAATCCGCAGAACCCGAAGGAACAGGCCGCGAAGCCGGGCGACACCGACCTGGCCATGGTCGTCGGTGAGTGGAAGGAGACCGGCGACGGGGGCAACCCCTGGACGCTGCGGATCTCCGAGGACGGGAAGCTCTGGACCAGCGACGGGAGCGACACCTGCGAGGGCAGCGTGCAGGCCGTGCAGTCGGAGGCGGACAAGACCTGGCGCCACTTCCTCGTGCAGGCGCACTGCGGCTGGGCCGGCAAGCAGACGGCCCCGCTGCGTCTGGGCGAGGTGGACGGCGAGGAGCGGCTGATCCTCACCAACGACTCGGGCCAGGGCTCGGAGGAGACCTACAAGCGGGTCGGCTGACCGCACAGCGGCAAGGGGCCTACCGGACGACGTCGAGACCTGCTTCTGGACGCCGTTCGCGTAGGTCTCGTGCACGACCGTCGGTGGCGGTGGACCGCGAGACCGTGATCCGCTGCTGGTAGGTCTCATGCACCCGTCTGGACGACGAGGCGCCACCCGCCGGGTACGGTTCGTACGTCCCACCGAGTGGTTCAAGCTGAACGAGCGCGGCTTGAAACCGAGGTCTTGGCACCCACGCTTGCTCGCCAGGACCGGACGTGCCCCGGCGCGGTCGGCCTCGCAGTCCTCCGCCTGGCGTCGTCGCGCTGAGGGCAGTGACACGTCGAGGGTCAGCTATGGCGCTCCGCCTGCTCGTCGGGGGGCAGCAGATCCTTGGCTCTGCGCTCCATCAGGACCGGCAGGTAGGTGCGCACACGCGCGTACCTGAGCTCTTCGTACGCCGTCTGTACTGAGCTTTGCACCAGTCCGGCTTCCAGCTGAGGATGCGTCTTGATCAGCCGCTCGGCGACATGGCGGATGGTCAGGGCATCCTCTGATTCCGTCGTCATGCGCCTCAGTCCTCCTCGAGGGATCGCCTCTCCTCAGTCTCGCTGTGCGGTCTTCAGCCGGGAAGTCGATCTTTCGCCGCTGTCGGCGGCGGGCTGGCGGCGCCCACCGGCTGGAACCTGCTGCAGCCTTGCCGGCGATCAGTGGTTGCGCAGTAGCGTCGGCAGCGGCCGGCTTCGAGTCATCCCCGCCAACTGGGTGAGACGATCGCCGGCTGTCGGCGCTCGGTTGCCCGGTGGCGTGAGCCGAGGCCGTTGGCTTCGGAGTCGGAGAAGGAATGGACCGATGGACGGGTTCACGGCGTGGCTGGTGCGGCACGTGACCGATCAGGGCGCCATCGGTGAGCTCGCCAGGATGGCCGCCGCCGATCCGGACTGGCCCGAAGGCCCGGACCGGCTGCATACCTTCACCGACCACTTGGAGAGCGGCGGCGCCACCCAGGCGGGACTGCAGAGCCTCACGGACGCCTGGATCCGCTACGCCTCCCGCTGAGAGGCTTCAGCTGCGCCCGTATCCGCGTGATCTCCGCCTTGTCGCCCCCGCCCGCGCCCGAGCCAGCCAGGCCCGGCCGTTGCCTTCGCGTGCGAGTGCTTCTCCCGTCAGGCGTCGAAGCGGTGGCGGGAGGCCTCGATGTGGCCGAGGTAGCGGTGGGTCCAGTCGCACAGTCCGTCGATCGTCACCCGCAGGGCCTGGCCCGGCTCGGTGAGGGTGTACTCGACCCGCGGCGGAACGACGGGGTGCACCGTCCGCTCGAGGAGGCCGTAGCGCTCCAGCATGCGCAGGTTCTGGGTGAGCATCTTGTGGCTGATGCCCTCGATCTCGTCGCGCAGCTCGCTGAATCGCAGAGTGCGGTCCCCCAAGGCCTCGATGATCAGGAGCGCCCACTTGTTGGCGACGTCCGAGAAGATCTCCCGCCCCAGGGAGTCCGCGCGCCTCACGTCAGCCTCGTCGCGCGAGCCGCTGGCCTGCTTGGTCACCATCAGGTTCCCCAGTCACTGAAAAGTGCGTTCTTCCATGTCACCGGCCACTCTCCTACGGTTTCCCAGTAACCACAAGAGAGTGGTTCGCGGAGCAATGGAGGCAGACAGCATGGCCATCACCCTGGTGAACCCCAATGGATTGCCGGAGACCGACGTCTACCATCAGGTGTCGATCGCGACGGGATCGAAGCTGGTCTTCCTCGCAGGGCAAGTCGCCTGGGGCCCCGACGGCGTCATGGTCGGCGAAGGCGACCTCGCCGCTCAGGTCGAGCAGTGCTACGTCAACATCGGCACCGCCCTGGCCGCGGTCGGCGCCTCCTTCGACGACGTGGCGAAACTGACGGTCTACGTAGTCGACTGGACCCCCGACAAGATGCCCCTGCTGATGGAGGGGGTCGGTCGGGCGGCCGCGAAGCTGGGCGCCGCGCCGGTCCCGCCGGCCACGCTGCTGGGCGTCGCGGCGCTGGACGTCCCCGAGCACCTGGTGGAGATCGAAGCCACCGCCGTCCTCGACTGAACCGGCGGGCCTTGGCCGCGCTGATCTGTTCGGTGCGCGATGCGGCGGGCACGGCGTCGACGCCGCGGGCCCGCCGCGGTCCGGACTGCCCAGGTGGTGGCGAAACGGAGGGTCGGCCCTGGGCGCCGATGGCGGCTCGGGGGGCGCGAAGGACCGCCCGCTCCTCATGCCTCCTTGCGCGTGTCGAACGGATCGGAGGTGCTGCCGAGGACGTTGTCGATATGGGCGGCGAGCGAAGACCGCAGGGCTTCGGGTGTCATCCTCTGGTCGTCGACGAGGTACGCGACGAGGTCGGCGCGGATGGCGGCCAGCAGTGCGTGGGCGGTGAAGTCTGGGGCGTGGACGCCGGGCACTTGATCGAGTGCTGTGCGCAGGATGTCGTGCCACCAGCCGTAGTGCTCGGCCTGGTAGGGGCTGCTGAGTCCGGCGTCCTCCGCGGCCGACATCAGGTTCCGGTTCTCGATCTTGAAGCGCAGCGAGGCGTCGAGGAGGTCCAGCACCCGCTGTCGCGGCGAGGACGCGGCAGCGTCCTGGGCCTCGTGCGCGGCCTGCTGGAGGGGTTCGAGGCGGGAGGCGATCACGGCGCCGATCAGCCCGGCGCGGTCGCCGAAGCGGCGGAAGAGGGTGCCCTTGCCCACGCCCGCCGCTGCGGCGATCTCGTCCATCGACACACTCTGCGGGCTGCTGCTGGCGGCGAAGAGGGCGTCGGCCGCAGCGAGCACGGCTTCTCGATTGCGCAGGGCGTCCGCGCGTTCCGCACGCTGGGCCACGGGTCCTCCTCGATCTTCGGCCTGTCCCGGCCCTCGGGAATGATATGCGGTGGGTTCGCCTGAGCGGCGGCTCGCGCCTGCTGCGCTTCGCGTACGCAGGGAGGCCGGGCGGTCTGCGTGGAAGCGGGTCAGATCGTGCCGTCGAGCCAGCCGAAGACACGCGCTTCCGCGCGGGGTGCGAGGCAGCCGCCGTAGGCTGCGAGGCCGCGATTGCGCAGGGCCCTCGAACCAGGACGACGGATCGTCCTGGAACATCAGATGCTTCGTGCCACCTCGCGTTCGACGAAGGCGCGGAACGTGCCCGGGGCGCGGCCGGTCAGGCGGTAGACGGTGTCCGAGGTGCGGTCCTCGGCCCCTTCGGCGATGGCGCGGTCCATGCCGGCCAGCATGGTGGCGAACTCCAGCGGTATCTCGGCGGCCCAGCGGTCGCGCAGCTGCTCGAAGGTCAGCTGCCGGTGCACCACGGGCCGCCCGGTGGCCTCGGTGATGACCGCGGCGACGTCGGCGTAGCTCAGCGTCTGCGGCCCGGTCAGGATCAGGTCGGTGTTGGGGGCCTGATCGTCGGTCAGAGCGCGTACGGCGACGGCGGCGATGTCATCGGCGTCGACGAACCCGACGCGGCCCTCTCCCGAGGCCGACATGATGACGCCCTCGTCGCGGATGCTGCGCCCGTGGGGAGTGGAGTCGGCGAAGTTCTGCATGAACCAGGAGGGCCGCAGCACCGCCCACTGGGCGAACAGGCCGGGCAGGGCCTGATGGACCTGTCCCACCGCCGGCCCGCCCGCCGGGATCGCGGACGAGCTGAGCAGCACCGCGCGGTGCACGCCTGCCGTGCGTGCCCGGCGGAGGAAGGGCAGCATGACCGCGGCCGGGTCACAGGAGCCGATGGGCGGGACGAGGTAGGCGCGGTCGACGCCGTCGAGGGCCTCGTCCCAGGTCGCGGGCTCGTTCCAGTCGAAGCGGACGGCCTGCGCGCCGTCCACCGGGGTGGCGCTTCGGCCGGCGGCCTTGACGCGGTGGCCCTCGGCGATCAGCCCGGCGGCGACGCGGCGGCCGGTGGTGCCGGTGGCACCGATGACCAAGGTGGTGTTGAGGTCGTTCATCGGTTCGTTCCTACGAAGTCGGCGCCGGGCTGGGAAACGGCGAGGGGGTTCCAGTAGTCGCGGTAGGAGGTGATGAGCCCGGCCTTGACCGTGACCACGGCGATGTAGGTCATGTCGAAGGGGGTGTCGGTTTCCACCAGGCGGCCGACCCCGCGCATCTCGACCACGATCGTCTCGGGGGCGGTGGTCTGGTGGATCGTCACATCGGGGAAGTCATGGATGTCGACGTGGTCGGGGTAGTGGCGCATATAGTCGCCCACCGCGGTCCTGCCCTCCAGTCGCGCGGGCCAGCCCTCGGGCGCGAAGGGGAACTCCAGGACGCCGTCCTCGTCCCACAGGTCCACCCAGGCGGCGATGTCCTTCTCCACCAGCAGCCGCAGACCGTGGCGGTACAGCTCCGCGGCTGTCATGGGGATTGTCATGATCAAGGTTTCCGTTCTCCTCGAAGACACAGTCGTCCCTGCCCGTCGCCCGCGGCCGCTCTCCACGGAAGTGCGAATTCCCGTATGGACGGTTCCTTCTGGCGGGGCGCAAGGGCCAAAGCGGACCGATGGTCCGCATGGATGGAAGTATGCGGACCGCCGGTCCGATTTGCAAGCCCCTTCTCGGTTGGCGCCCGATGGCCAGGCCGGACGGAGCCGGGCGCGGCCTGCGCCCGGCCGCGCCGCGTTGGACGCGCGGCGCGGATACAGGACGGCGGCCCGCAGGTCAGCTCGACTTCTGCCCGTCGAGCGTCTCCCGCAGGATGTCCGCCTGCCCGGCGTGCTGGGCGGTCTCTGCGATGAGGTGCGTCAGCACCCGGCGTACGCTGCGCACCGCCCCCGGCTCGTTCCACGGCGCCTCCGGCAGCGGGTGGCCGGCCGACAGGTCGGGTACGGCGGAGATGATTTCCGTGGTCCGGTGGGCGACCTGCTCGTAGCGCTGAAGGATGCCGGTCAGCGTCTCGCCGGGCAGCAACTCGAAGCCGTTCTGATGGTCGATCGCCCACTGCGGAAACTCGCGGACGGCGCCCGCAGCGAAGTCTTCCCAGGTCACCCCTTCGGGCAGGTCGTAGCGCATTGCTGACGGTCCCTCGGCCACGAAGCGCATCCATGCGTCCTCCATGGACGCGACATGCTTGACCAGACCGCCCAGGCACAGCGCACTGACCGTCGGGCGCTCGCCCGCCTGCTCGTCGCTGAGCCCGCGCACGGTGGTGAGCAGGGCGGATCGCGCGGCCCCGAGCTGGTCGAGCAGCTCGGCCCGCTCGGCGTCGAGGGTCGGGGAATTCGCGCTGGCAGTCATCGTCTTCAGGTCCTTCCGGTTGTTCTCGGATACAGGACGACGATCGCAGGGGAAGCGGCCAGGGTGTGTCCGCTTCTCGGGGCACTATGGAGGCATGCCGAAGACCTCAGCGCGACTGCTGTCACTGCTCTCGCTGCTCCAGGCACGCCGCGACTGGCCGGGCGCGCTCCTGGCCGAGCGCCTCGACATCAGCCCGCGCACCGTGCGCCGAGATGTCGACCGGCTGCGGGAGCTCGGCTATCCCATCGTGGCCTTCAAGGGACCCGACGGTGGGTACCGGCTCGACGCCGGTACGGAGCTGCCCCCGCTGCTGTTCGACGACGAGCAGGCGGTTGCCCTCGCGATCGCACTCCAGATCGCCGCCACCACCGGCGCCGGCATCGAGGAAGCCGCGGTGCGGGCGCTGACCACCGTCCGGCAGGTCATGCCCGCACGGCTGCGCCGCCGGATCGACGTCCTCCAGGTCACCGCTGTCGAGCGGCCCGCACCACGACCGGACCCACAGGTTGAGAGCGGCGTGCTCATGACGCTCAGCGCCGCTGTCCACGCCCGCGAAGTGCTGCGCTTCGACTACGCCCCCGCGTCCCCATCAGGAGCCGACGGCCAAGACCCCGCCGCAACTCCACCCCGCCGGGTGCAGCCCCACCACCTCGTCACCTGGGGCGGGCGCTGGTACCTCCTCGCCTGGGACCTCGACCGTGAGGACTGGCGCACCTTCCGCGCCGACCGGATCACCCCGCGCACCCCCACGGGGCCCCGCTTCACCCCGCGCGAGCTGCCCGGAGGCGATGTGGCCGCCTTCGTGGCCGGCAGGTTCCGGGGCTCCGACGCCTCCGACGGCTGGCCCTGCCGCGGCGAGGTGATTCTCCACCTGCCCGCCGCCGCCGTCTCCCGCCACACCCGCGACGGGATCGTCGAGGAACTCGGCCCCAACCGCTGCCGGCTCGTCCTGGGCTCCTGGTCATGGCCCGCCCTTGCCGCCGCCATCGGCCGCTTCGACGCCGACATCGAGGTCGTCGGCCCACCCGAGCTCACGGACGCCTTCGCATACCTGGCCCGCCGCTACGCCAAGGCCGCAACCGCCACGCCGTGATCGAACTCCGCTCGCACGGTGAGAAATTCGTGGGGCGCGACGGTCGATTCGTCGAACGGCCGGTACCTCTCCCACCGCGCCTCGTCGACGAGGGGCTCCAGGAACGCCTCGTGTTCGCCGGGCGCCGCGACCGGCGGGGCGGTCGTTGTGACGGAGGTGTGCTGGTCCGCGGTGGTGGCCGTGGGCTTCCCTGCGCGGAGCTGACAGACGGACTTTTCGAGTTCGGTGAGAGGGGAGGGGCCAGGCCGGACCGCGACGCTGTGCAGACGCTGGAACTCCGCGATGGCCGCGGCCTCTTCGTCGTAGCGCGCGACGATATGGCGGAGATGGTTCTCGCCGTGGAGGTGTACGTGCCGCTGGACGCCGGTGGTGTAGGAACCGACGGCGACGCGGACCGGGTGGTCGCAAGCCCGCACGGCCCGTGGACACCGCCCCCGACCTCGCTCACATTCGGCAGGGGCTGAGCATCACGCCGGCGGCAGGGTGAGTTTGGCGGCCACGGCGTCGAGGAACCAGTCCAGGCCGGTTGCGAAGGATGTCTCGGCGTCCACGTCCGTGCCGTCGTACACGGCTTTGGCCAGCGCCGGGAAGCGGCCGCTGGCCAGTATTCTCGTCATATGCGGGCCGTGGGCGCGCTGCCATTCGTGCTTGGACAGGCCCGTGGCGTGCTCGGCCCGCAGGTTCGCGATCTCGCGCCTGATCGCGCCGATGAAGTAGGCGCTGACAGTCTCCACGGCGCGCATGACGGTGTCGGCATCGGCGAGGTCGTCGAAGGAGGCCAGCGTGGCCTCGGTCACGGCGAGGCCGTTCGGACCCAGGGTCGGACGACCGCCGAGAAGGTCGGCCAGCCATTCGTGACGGAGAGCGGCCTGCCTGGTGCGATGGGCGAGGATGCGCAGGGCCTCCCGCCAGTCGCCGGGCTGTTCCTCGGGGAGGATCTCGGCCTGGACCTCGTCCACCATGAGGTCGAACAGCTCCTCCTTGGTGGAGATATATCTGTACAGCCGCATCGGGCCGGCGTCCAGGCGGGCGGCCACCTTGCGCAAGGACACCGCCCCCAGCCCGCCCTCGTCGGCCAGCGCGATAGCAGCGGCGACGATCCGCTCCCGGTCGAGCGGCACGGGTTGAGTCGGCGGCTCCGGCCGGTCCCACACAGTCATATGCCCACCGTACCGTTGCGATGCATCGTCATGAAGAAATACAGTGTATCGACATGAGACACCGCATCGCAGTGGTCGGGAGCGGTCCTGCCGGCCTTGCCTTCGCCCGCGTCCTGCACCGCCATGATCACCTCGTGACCGTCCTCGAACGCGATCCCGCCCCCGACGCCCGCCCCCCGGGCGGCACGCTGGACCTGCACGAGGGGATGGGTCAGCTCGCACTGGACAAGGCGGGGCTGCTGGCGGAGTTCCAGAAGCTGTCCCGTCCCGAGGGGCAGGCCATGCGCATCCTGGACACGGACGGGACCGTCCTGCGTGACTGGCGACCCCGTCCAGATGACCGGCCCAATCCCGAGATCGACCGCAGGCAACTCCGTGACCTGCTGCTCGGCCCTCTCGACGTCCAGTGGGGTCGGGGCGTGACGCAAATTGCGCCGGGGACCCGGGATGGTGTGCTGGTCGATTTCGCGGACGGGCGACAGGAGACGTTCGACCTCGTGGTCGGCGCGGACGGCGCCTGGTCCCGGGTCCGCCCGGCAGTCTCGTCGGTGACGCCGCACTACACCGGCGTCACTTTGGTCGAGACCTCCCTGGACGACGTCGACACCCGTCACCCTGACCTCGCCCGGTTGATCGGCGACGGCTCCGTGGCTGTGTACGGCGTGAACCGAGCTCTCGTCGCCCAGCGCAACAGCGGCGGCCACGTCAAGGTGTACGCCCAGTTCCGCGCGCCGCTGGACTGGCACACGAGCCTGGACCTGGCCGACGTCGAGGCCGTGCGGTCGAGCCTGCTGGCGCTGTTCGACGGCTGGGCCGCTCCCGTCCTCGACCTCCTCCGCCATGGCGCCGCTTTCGTCCACCGCCCCCTCTACGTCCTGCCCGTGGCCCACACTTGGACCCACGTCCCCGGGGTGACGCTACTGGGCGACGCCGCCCATCTGATGCCCCCACTGGGAGCGGGCGCGAACCTCGCGATGCTGGAAGGCGCCGAACTCGCCGAGTCCATCGCCACCAGCCCTGGAGATCTGGACGAGACCGTCCGTGCCTTCGAGGAACAGATGTGGGCAAGGGCCGGCAGGTGGGCGAAGATCACGACGGCCGGTCTGGAACGCCTTGTGAGCCCGGACCCCGCCGAAGCCCTCGCCCTCTTCGACCAAGTCCAGCCATCCTGACTGCCCGCGTATTCGACCTTCTGAGGGTGACGTAGCGTCACCCGTCGTTTCACTTCCGGGGAACCTATCCCGAACGGCAGGCTGCTGCTTCAGCACTCCGGGGTGGCCCGTCCACACCGTGGGACCGGCCGCCAGCCTGAAGTAGGAGGGGAAGAAGGATGGTTGATCCGTCGACCACGACACCAAATGCGTGGCGTCCAGCCGCGAACGCCCCGGTGTCGCGGTGCCCGATCGCGCGGTGCTGCACCACCTGGCCGGGCCTTCGCACACGCCGGGGACGGGCGCCGGGCGCACGCCGGGCGCCGTGCGTCGGGCGGTGACACGATGGCGGGAGAGACCGAAGGCGGGCGGTGGTATGAGCGCATCCGCACAGGCGCATCCGGGCAGGGGGCTCTTCTCCCGCCGCGACCGGGCCGTGATCGCGGCCGCCGCCATCTCCATGCTGCTGGTGCAGATGGACTGGTTCGCCCTCAACCTCATGCTCCCTGTCATCGCCCGCGACTTCGGCACCCCCACCACCGACCTCCAGTGGCTGGTCAGCGGCTACATGCTCGCCCTCGGCGCCCTCATGATCACCGGTGGCCGAGCCGCCGACCTGCTCGGCCGGCGGCGCGTCCTCGTCTCCGGGCTGCTCGGCTTCGCCGCCGTGTCCGTCGTCTGCTCCGCCGCCCAGAACACCACGTGGCTCACCGTCGGCCGGGTCGTCCAGGGAGGCACGGCCGCCCTGATCTTCCCCGTCTCCGTCGCGGTGGTCACGGCCTACTTTCGCGACGCCCGCCAGGGCCGTGCCGTCGCCACCGTCCTCGCCTTCAGCGCCATCGGCACCGCCCTCGGCCCCTTCATCGGCGGCGCCTTCGCCGAACATGTCAGCTGGCGCGCGGTGTTCCTGCTGAACGTGCCCCTCTGCGTCGCCGCCGCCGTACTCATGCTGCGCTACGTCCCCGAGACCCGGGACGAGGCGGCCGCCCGGGGCCTGGACGTCCCCGGGGTCATCGTGCTCGCGGCTGGGCTGAGCGCGATCATGATCGGTGTGGACCAGGGCGGGCACTGGGGCTGGAGCTCGCCCGCCACCCTGGCCTGTCTCGTCGGCGGGGCCGCGGTCCTGGCCGCGTTCGTACGACTGGAGAGGCGGACCGCCGAACCGCTCCTCGACCTCGCGCTGCTGCACAACCGCCCGTTCGTCGTCATCACGCTGGCCGGCTCGCTGTCCAACATCGTCTACTGCCTGGTCGCGGTGCTGTCCGCGCTCTACCTCCAGCAGGCCCGCGGGCTCTCCCCGCTCGACTCCGGACTGGTCTTCCTGTCCCTGTCCGTAGGAGCCGGGGCCGCCAGCTACTGGTCGGGGCGCCTCGCACAACACGCGCGCCCCGAATCCCTGATGGCCGCCGGGATGCTGCTCTGCGGCGTCAGCCTGCTCGCCCTCACCTGGGCCACCTCGCTCGTCCTCTACACCGCGATCTTCGCGGTGGTCGGGGTCGGTGTAGGCCTCGGCTGGGCACTGACCAACGTGGCCACCCAGTCCTATGTGCCCGCGAACCGGCTCGCCGCCGCCTCAGGCCTCGTCCTGACCTCGCTGGTGCTGTTCGGAGCCGTGGCGGTGGCCGTGGCCTCCACCGCTCTGGAAGTGATCAGCGGCTCCGCAGGCAGCGCGGCCTCGGACGGCCCCGCCATCGAGGCCGTCCTTCGCGCCGCCGCCCTGCTCTCGGTGCTCGGGGCGGCCGCACTGGCGGCGCTCGTGCACCGGGTCAGGGCCTGACGCGGCGGGCCTCAGTCCGCACAGTTGTTGCGCGCGAGGTCGCCCGGCGGCCCGCAGCCGCCGGTCTCGATCCCGTCCGTCTCCGCCCGCCAGGAGCGCACCAGACGCCCGCCTTGAGGACCAGGCCGTAGGGGTCGAGCTCGCGCTCGACCTCCTGCGGCTCGGCCCAGCGGCGGTAGCGCACGCGGATCCGCCGCTGGTTCCACACTGCACCGGCGAGCGCCACGAGAGCGGGCGGGGAGTCCTGTTCCCGGTACCAGCCGAGAGCGTCGAGGTGGAACCGCTCGCGGATGCGGCCTGCCCGGTCCCGCAGCGGCGCCGGCAGCGCCGCGGTCAGTTTCAGCTGCGCCGCCGTCAGCACCTCTCCCAGCCCCAAGTCGTCCGCAGCGCCCGGCAGTCCGGCCAGCGACAGAGACTCGGCCTCGTCGGCATGCAGCCCGGTGAGCCGGGTCCGGTAGCCGCCGAGCAGCTGGTAACCGCCGCCGTGCCCGCCGTCCCCGTAGACCGGAATGCCCGCGGCGCTCAGCGAGTCGACGTCCCGATAGACGGTCCGCACCGAGACGCCCAGCTCCTCAGCGAGCTCACCAGCCGTCAGCCTGCCCCGGTTCTGCAGCAGGAGGACGAGAGAGAGAAGCCGGGCCGCGCGCATGAACCAATCATTCCAGGCCAGGGTCGCGTTCGGGCGCCTGAGACCGCCGCCTTGGACGCCGAGGACCTTGGACTGCTCAACGTCCACCTGGAGAACGACCAGAGCCGTGAACGACCGGGTACGTCACACTCTGGATTCTCATCAACGGCCTCCCGCCGTGATCCCCCAGCGCGTGCCCTCACTGTGCCCCTCGCCGGTACTGCGAGGGGGCACAGTTGTGCCTGACGTGGGCCGGCGTCTTCGGCGGTCGGCGCTGGTGTTGCTCCCCGGAAGGGGATGCGAAACGTCCCGATTAAGGGTTTACGAGACATTTGCGCGCATAGGGTGTTCCGGTGGCCACTGATACCCCGTCATCCGCGCCTCCGCCCTCCGCTCCCGGCACCCCGCTCAGTCTCCTGCTGCCGCAGATCCTGCCCGCGCTCGTGGTCGGAGTGGTGTCGGGCCTGCTCTACATCGGGATCAGCAAGCTGTCCGAGCAGCTCAAGGACGTGGTGTGGGACACCCTCCCGGACGCCTTGGGCATCGGCGGCTACTCCTCGCTCTGGATGATCGTCGTGCTGACGTCGACCGGTGTCGCGGTGGGGCTGGTCGTCTGGAAGGTTCCAGGGCATGCGGGCCCCGACCCGGCCTCCACCGGGCTCGAAGGCACTCCGCTGGCCCCGTCGGTCGTCCCCGGTCTGCTGGTGGCGAGCACGCTCGCGCTGGCAGGCGGGGTCAGCCTCGGACCGGAGAACCCGATCATCGCGGCCAACATCGCGCTCCTCTACTGGCTCGGCCGCAAGGTGGCCCCTGCCGCGCCCGGCGCGCTGTGGGTCGTGCTCGCCACCTCCGCCACCATCGGCGCCCTCTTCGGCACCCCGGTGGCCGCGGCCCTGGTCGTCTCCGAGGCCCTCACCCACCAGCCGGCCGGCCGAGGCTCGCTGTGGGACCGGCTCTTCGCGCCGCTGGTCGCCGCCGGGGCCGGGGCGATGGTCACCTCGCTGCTCTCGGACTTCACCTTCGACCTGTCGCTGCCCCCGGTGACCGACCCCGGATGGGGCGACCTGCTCGCGGCGATGGTCGTGGCCACCGCCGCGGCCCTGTTCGGCCTCGTCTCCTGCTACTGCTTCCCCTACGTCCACAGCGCCTTCCGGCGGCTGCGCCACCCGATGCTGATGCTGCCCCTCGGCGGCCTGATCCTCGGTCTCCTCGGCGTGCTCGGCGGGCCTCTGACGCTCTTCAAGGGCCTGGAGCAGATCAAGGAACTCACCTCGAACCTCGGCGGCTGGTCCTCCGGCGACCTGGCGAAGATGGCCGCCGTCAAGGTCGCCGCCCTGCTGATCGCCGCATCCTGCGGCTTCCGGGGCGGCAGGATCTTCCCCGCCGTGTTCGTCGGCGTCGCCTTCGGTCTGCTCGCCCAGGCGCTCGTGCCGGAGATCCCCCCGGCCGTCGCCGTCTCCTCCGGCGTGCTCGGCGTGCTGCTCGCGACCACCCGGCTGGGTTGGGTGAGCCTCTTCACCGCCGCCGTCCTGGCCCCCCAGCCCTCGATGTTCGCTCTGCTCTGTATTGCTTCCCTGCCGGCTTGGCTGGTCGTCACCGGCCGTCCCCAGCTCCAGCTGGACGAGTCTGGCGCTTCCCAGCACTGAACGGGTGGACCGCGCCCGCGTCGAGTCTGCCTGCCCGCGATCCCTCGGGTGTGGCGGACCCGGGCCCTCGTCCGTCAGCTGTGCGGTACGACGGCCACCGGGCAGGAAGCGTGGTGAATGAGGGCGTGAGCGACCGAGCCGATGTGGGAGCCCTTGGCCGCCCTGCGTCGGCCGACGACCACGAGACCCGCGTCGTGTGCGGCTTCGACGAGGTGCTCGGCTGCCCGCCCCGGAGCGGATACTTCGGACACTTCCACAGCCGGGAACCTGTCGCGGAAGGGGCGCACCGCGGCCGAGAGGGCCGAGGCCATGTCGGCGCTCTCGGCCTCTTTGTGGCGTTGAGCGAACGAGGCGTGCCACGTGTGCACGACCTCCAACAGCACGCCATGCCGCCCGGCGAAGTCGAAGGCGAATTCCAGGAGCTCGCCTTTCACCTCGGTCACGTCGAGACCCAGGACCACTTTCCTCTTGCCGCTCTCAGCGGTGGCTCCGGACTCGTTCTCCGCACTTCCAGGACGTACAAGAACCACTGGACGCTTCGAGTCCGCGACAACCTCCTGGCCCACGGAACCCACGATGAATCCGCGGACACTGCCAAGCCCATGAGAGCCCACGACCAGCAGTTCCGCCTCCGCCGCGGCAGCCAACAGCACGTTGTTGGGGGCATCCTCGATCTCATCGGCGGTCATCGCGAGGTCTGGCTGCCGGTCCCGTACACGCCGCTCGGTCTCAGCGAGTACGCCCTCCGCCTGGTCGGCGCGATCCTCGTGCGACACCTTCATGGCCGCCAACTGGTGCTGCGCCCACAGCGTGGCGTACACCAGATGCAGACCGGTGCCGCGCAGCGCCGCCTCGTCGGCGGCCCAGTCCAATGCCGCCACACTTCCCTCGGAGCCGTCCACTCCCACGGTGATAGGTCGTGACATGCCGCTCTCCTCGCTTCGGGGCTGTCGTCAACGGGCCATCACATGGGCCGGCCATGAGCACCCACGCCCGAGACACCTGGTCACGAAGCTACCGAGTCGCTGAAATGCTGTGGTGCACCGTGTTCGGTGGCGCTACCGAAGTGCCCCATCTGGCCGACGACACTGAGACGGCGGCGGGGCTGTCGTCGGTCTGTCGTCGGTCTGTCGTCGTCCTGGGGTCCGGCAAGAGCGTCGGCTCACGTCCCGTCCCTGTTCGGTGCGCCGTCCGGGTGGGCGGGAGCAGACGCGGCACGCGGGAAGGGACCGTCGACCGTGGCGACGTGGCAGGCATGGCAGACGTGGCGCGCACGGCAGACGTAGCAGGCGTACTAGACGTGGCAGACGTGACCAGGGTGCCTGATAGTGGACACAGGGGGCTGCCTTGGAGACCTCGGAGCCGCAATGGACCGCTATCCTCCCATCGCCGAGCACGGGCTGGTGGGCGACCTTCAGACCGCGGCGCTCGTGTCGTCGCAGGGAGTCGTCGACTGGTTCGCGGCTCCCCGGTTCGACTCGCCCAGCATTTTCGCCGCCCTGCTCGACCACGATCGTGGCGGCTATCTGCGGCTGGCTCCCGAGCATCCCGACGGCACGTGCAAACAGCTCTACTACCCGGACACCGCCATCCTGGTGACACGGTTCATGTCACCGGACGGGGTGGGCGAGGTCGTCGACTTCATGCCCCCGGACCGGACCCGCACCGCGACCGACCGGCACACCCTGGTCCGCATGGTCCGCACCGTGCGGGGGAGCGTCGATTTCAACCTCGAGTGCAGGCCGCGCTTCGACTACGGCCGGGCCGAGCACAAGCTCGAACTCGGCCAAGAGGGCGCCGTGTTCCGGGCTCCGGGGATCGACGGGCATCTGCAGACCACGTTTCCGCTGGAGCGGGACGGCCAGGACGTGCGCGGAAAGGTGACCCTGCGCGCCGGCGAGTCCGGTGGAGTCGTCTTCACGGTCTGTGCCTCCGGCGGCGACGCGCCCGCGCCCCTTACGGCCGACTTGTTCGAAGAGCAGTTCGACGAGGTCAGCCGGTTCTGGCGGCACTGGCTGCGCAAGTCCCGCTACCGGGGCCGCTGGCCCGAACTGGTGCACCGCTCGGCCATCACCCTCAAACTCCTCACCTACGCCCCCACTGGCGGACTGGTCGCGGCAGCCACCATGGGCTTGCCCGAACAGGTCGGAGGCGAGCGCAACTGGGACTACCGGTTCACCTGGGTACGGGACGGGGCGCTGTCGGTACGGGCCATGCTGGACCTCGGCTTCGTCGAGGAGGCCACCGCGTTCGTCCACTGGCTGGTGGACAGGCTCCGTGAGCGGGAAGGCAAAGAGGGGGAGCCGCTCCAGACGATGTACCGGATCGATGGGGATCCCGACCTGCCGGAAGAGACACTCGACCACTTCGAGGGATATCGCGGCTCCGCCCCCGTCCGCATCGGGAACGGCGCCGCTGACCAACTCCAGCTGGACATCTACGGCGAGGCCGTCTACGCGGTGTCCCAGGGGCGCGAGCTCGCGCAGCAGGCCAGCTTCGAGGGATGGCGGACGCTTGCCCGGACCCTGGACTGGCTCGCAGATGCCTGGGACCGGCCGGACGAAGGCATCTGGGAGACCAGGGGCGGCCGTCAGGACTTCACGTACAGCCGGGTGATGTCGTGGGTCGCCTTCGACCACGGGCTGCAGCTGGCCGATCACTTCCGCAGGCCCGCCGACCTGGAACGATGGCGAAATGCACGGGACGCCGTGTTCGAGCAGATCATGGAACGCGGCTGGAGCGACAAGGAGCGCGCCTTCGTCCAGCACTACGACGGCGATGTCCTGGACGCCTCGCTGCTGCTCATGCCCAGAGTGGGGTTCATCGCTCCCCGTGACAGGGCCTGGCTCTCCACGCTCGAGGCGATGGACCGCAAGCTCGTCTCCGACAGCCTCGTCTACCGCTACGACCCGGCGGCGTCGCCGGACGGGCTGCGCGGGTCGGAGGGCACCTTCAGCCTGTGCACCTTCCTCTACGTCGATGCTCTGGCCAGGGCGGGGCAGGTCTCCCAGGCCCGCTACACCTTCGAGAAGATGCAGACCTACGCCAACCACGTGGGGCTGTTCGCCGAGGAGGTCGGTCCCAGCGGGGAGCAGCTGGGCAACTTCCCGCAGGCGTTCACGCACTTGTCTCTGATCATGGCCGCCATCACGCTCGACGAGGTGATCGACGCCGAGAACGGCAGGTGATGCATCCACGGTCAGGCATGCCTCAGGCATGCCCGTCGGGCGGGAGGGCTCGCCGACCTCGAAGTCGGCCTCGCCCAACCGGGACCACCGACCTCGAAGTCGGCCTCACCGAACCGGGACCACCGCCCTCGAAGTCCGTCTCGCCGACCCGGGACCACCGACCTGATCCTGTCCGGCCGAGGCCCGCGGATGTCAGTGCCGCGGGCCATACTCGTGCCGCGGCGCCACCCGGGCGCCGCGGCACGAGGAGAGCGACATGGCTGAGGTGCTGGTCTTCCACCACGGGCACGGGCTGACCGCCGGCGTTCGCGAGTTCGCCGAGCGGTTGCGACGGGCCGGACACACCGTCCACGCCCCAGACCTGTACGAGGGGCACGTATTCGACACCCTCGAGGAGGGCGCCGGCTACGCCGAGAGCGTCGGTTTCGACACGATCATCGCGCGCGGAGCCGCCGCCGCCGAGGGACTGCCCGCGGAGCTCGTCTATGTCGGCTTCTCGCTCGGCGTCCTGCCGGCACAGAAGCTGGCCCAGACCCGCCCCGGCGCACAGGGCGCGCTGTTTCTCGAGGCATGCGTCCCGATCTCGGAGTTCGGCGGCGCCTGGCCCAAGGGCGTCCCGGTTCAGATCCACGGCATGGACGCGGATCCGTTCTTCGCCGGCGAGGGCGATGTGGACGCCGCCCGCGCGCTCGTCGAGACGGCGACGGATGCCGAGCTGTTCCTCTACCCCGGCGACAGGCACCTGTTCACCGACAGCAGCCTCCCGTCCTACGACGAACAGGCCGCACAGCAGGTCAGCCATCGGGTGCTCGGCTTCCTCGGCCGCGTCTGAGTTCCTCGGCGGACCGCTTGAAGTCGGCGCGTCCCTGACAGGCGGGAACGGGGATCTGCCACCGGTGCGTATGGCTGAGGGGGACCCGGACGGGGGTCCGATCTGTCTGCGAGGATGTGCCGCATGGATGTGCGGAGCAGGAACCATGTGACGGTGACCGGCAGGCCCGGCGGGCCCGTGGTGATGCTGGCGCACGGCTTCGGGTGCGACCAGAACATGTGGCGCCTGGTGGCGCCGATTCTGGAGCGGGACTTCACCGTGGTGCTCTTCGACCACGTGGGAGCGGGGCGTTCCGATCTGTCGTCGTGGAGCAGGGAGCGCTACTCCACGCTGGGCGGCTATGCCGATGACGTGGTGCAGATCTGCCGTGAGCTGGCGCTCGGCCCGGTGACGTTCGTCGGGCACTCGGTGAGCGCGATGATGGGCGTGCTCGCCTCGGCACAAGAGCCGGAGGCGTTCGCCGGCCTGGTCCTGCTCGCCCCCTCGCCGTGTTTCATCGACGACCCGGCCTCCGGCTACCGGGGCGGGTTCAGCGCCGAGGACATCGACGAGCTGCTGGAGTCCCTGGAAGCGAACTACCTGGGCTGGTCGGGCGCCATGGCCCCGGTCATCATGGGCAATCCGGAGCGTCCCGAACTGGGCGAGGAGCTGACCAACAGCTTCTGCCGCACCGATCCGGACATCGCCCGGGTCTTCGCCCGGGTGACGTTCCTCTCCGACAACCGCCAGGATCTCGCGAAGGTGACGGTTCCCGCCCTGGTCGCGCAGTGTTCCAGCGACGCGATCGCACCGCCCGAGGTGGGCGACTTCGTGCAGGCGCAGATACCCGGCAGCCGACTGGTCACGCTGAACGCGACCGGCCACTGCCCGCAGCTCGCCGCCCCGGAGGAGACCGCTGCCGCGATCGCCGCCTTCGCCGGAGCGAGCCGATAGATGTGCAAGACGGGCGACAGCGAGGCCGGCGAGAACAGCGGCAGTCCCCTGCCGCAAGGACAGCCCCGTGACGAGCAGGCGATGTTCTCGGCACTGCTGGAGGACAGCGCGGAAGACCTGTACCAGCATGCGCCGTGCGGCTACCTCTCCACCCTGCTGGACGGCAAGATCGCGAAGATCAACACCACGCTGCTGGACTGGCTCGGCTACGACCGCGGCGACCTGGTGGGCCGCAGGATGTTCTCCGACCTCCTCACTGTCGGCGGCCGCCTCTACCACGAGACCCACTTCGCGCCTCTGCTGCGCATGCAGGGCGAGATCAGCGGCATCGCCCTGGAGCTCAAGGCCGCCGACGGCAGCCGGCTGCCGGTCCTGGTGACCTCCACCGTCAAGTCGGGCAGCGACGGGCAGCCGCTGCTGATCCGCACCACCGTCTTCGACGCCCGCGACCGCCGCGCCTACGAGACCGAGCTATTGCGCGCCCGCCAGGAGTCAGACCGAGAGCGCGAACGCCTCCAGCGCCTGAACGCCACGCTCCAGAAGACGCTGCTGCCACCCGCGCTGGCGAACGTGCCCGGCCTGGACGTCGCCGCCCACTACCACGTCGCCTCTGCCGACGAGGTCGGCGGCGACTTCTACGACCTGTTCCCCCTTGCCGCCGGCACCTGGGGTTTCTTCCTGGGCGACGTGTGCGGCAAAGGCGCGGCCGCCGCGGCCGTCACCTCCCTGGCCCGCTACACGCTGCGCGCCGCCGCCGTCTACGACCCGGACCCGGCCGCCGTCCTCGCCAACCTCAACACGGTGTTGAACCACGAGTTCAACGGGCATGACCCGCGGTTCTGCACCGTCGTCTTCGGCGTGCTCACCCCGGACGGCGACGAAGGCGGCTTCCGCGTCGCCCTGGCCAGCGGTGGCCACCCCTCGGCCCTGCTGATGCGCGCCGACGGCCACGCCGACTACCTGCCCACCCCCGGCGGCCAGCTCATCGGCGCTCTGCCCGACGCCCACATCGCCACCACCAGCGTCCGCCTCGACCCGGGCGACACCCTGCTTCTGCACACCGACGGCCTCACCGAAGCCCACAACTCCGACGGCGACCGCTACGGCGACGAAGCCCTTCTGGAGTTCGCCCAGAGGCTCGCTCCCACCACCGCGGTCGATGCGGTGGCCGCGATCCGGGACCTGCTCGACACCCTCGGCACCGGCGTGGACGACGACACCGCCGTCCTGGCCCTCAACGTGCCCCGATCCACCAGTGAAGAGCACACGTGACCCACGCACTGACCGTCCACACCCGCACCACCCCCGCCGGCCCGGTCATCGAACTGGCGGGGGACCTGGACCATCACACCGCGACGGACGTACGCGCCCTTCTGTCCGACCTCGCTCTCACCGAGGGTCAGCAGCTCGTCATCGACCTCGCCCAGCTCGCCTTCTGCGACTCCAGCGGTATCACCGTCCTGATCGCAGCCCGCAACCGCGCCCTGACAGCCGACGCGGCCGTCGTCCTGGCGGCAGTACCCGACCGCGTCAGCCGAGTCTTCCGCGTCGTCGGTCTGGAGCACGTCTTCCCCGCCTATCCCACCGCGCAGGCAGCCGAGGCCGCCTGGACGCCTCCGGCCTGCTGAACAAGGAAAGCGGCCGGGGCGGATGGCGCTGGAGGCGCAATGTTCCCTGCGTAGACGCCGCCCACCCCGGCCGCACTGATACGTCTGCCCTGGAAACCCGGCCCTAAGATCCGCTTTTGCGTGTCCCCGTGTTTCCCTGTTTTTTCGTCCAGTGGGCGGAGACTGAATATGCCTGTGGGGCGCACCGGAGAGATCTCCGGTGCGCCCCACACGCATGCTGAGCTGTTCTACCAGCGGTACCAGCGGCCCTTGCGGCCGCCATGGCCTGCCGGGCGGACCACGAAGCCGAGCAGCCAGACCACCAGCACGATGACGGCAATCCACCACAGGGCCTTGAGGGCGAAGCCGGCGCCGAAAAGAACCAGCGCGAGAAGCAGAATGAGGAGCAGGGGAACCATAGTTATCAACCTCCGAGCAGTCGTGTGCCCTGCCGGATTCCTCTCATGCTCGAAATCCTGTGCGTTTATACGGGGTTTACGTGGGAATTCGCTTTGCCGGCCACGGCGTGCTGCGATTGTCGGTCGTCGGTCGTCGGTCGTCGGTCACAGGAAGCGGCGGATCGGCCGGACGGCGACTTCCCTAACCCGCTGGACGGCAGACCGTCTCTTCCAGCGGCCCGCCCGGATCAGTTCACTGGCGGCCACATCCGCCTCGAAGTGCTCGTCCAGCGTTGCGGTGAACTCCTGGTCCAGGACGGCGAGCATGACTTCTTCGTCGTGGTCGAGGGAGCGGCGGTTGAAGTTCGTCGAGCCGACGAGAGCGGCGACGTGGTCGACGGTGATGACCTTGGCGTGCATCATCGTCGGCTGGTACTGGTAGATCTTCACCCCGCACGCGGTGAGGTCTTCGTAGAAGTGCTGGCCGGCGAGCTGGCAGACCCGCTTGTCGGTGTGCGGGCCGGGCAGCAGGATCTCCACCTCGACCCCGCGCCGGGCGGTGGCGCAGAGCAGTTCGACGAAGTACGCGTCCGGTGAGAAGTAGGCGGTGGCCAGGCGGAAGCGCTCCTCGGCGGATTCCAGCATCACGCGGATCAGGGTCTGCATGTCCTGCCAGCCATAGCTGGCCGAGCCGCGCACCACCTGCACGAGGGCGTTGCCCTGCGGGCGTTGCTCGATGAACCGGTCGCGGTCGTCGAAGAGCTCGTCGTGGCACTCGGCCCAGTTCTGGGCGAACGCGGCGGCGATGCCGTCCACCGCGGGCCCGCGGACCTCGACGTGCGTGTCGCGCCACTCGTTCTCGTTGCGCGCATCGCCGCACCACTCCTCGGCGATGCCCACCCCGCCCGTGAACGCGGTCTCCTCGTCGACGACGAGGACCTTGCGGTGGCAGCGGTGGTTCTGCTTGAGCGGTGAGAGATACAGCGGCTTGCGGAACCACGCCACCTGCACCCCCGCCCGCTCCATCGCGTCAAGCAGCTCGGTTTCGATCAGCCGGCTGCCGAACCCGTCCAGCAGCAGCCGCACCCGTACCCCGGCGCGGGCCCGCTCCGCGAGCGCCTGGGCGAACTCGCGGGCGATGTCGCCTTTCCAGTACACGAACGTCATCATGTCCACCGTGTGCTCGGCACGGCGGATGCCGGACAGCATCGCGGCGAAGATCTCGTCCCCGTTCCGCAAGGGGACGACCGCGTTCCCCTCGGTCGCCGCGATCCCTATCAGCCGCTCCAGACGCCGCCGTATCCGCGCTACACGGTCCTCGATGGACGGTGTGCCTGGCGCTTCGGCGACCTGAGGGGTCGACTCGTGCGGTTCTTGCGTACTGGTCATGGCCTCACCTGGCCGGAACAGAACGAGGAATCGTCAGGCCGCGGCACCCGGTCCGGCGCAGGCTGAGCAGCGAGCCGACTGTACCCCCGGGCCCGGCCGGTAGCGGCCACGGCGCATGCGCCTGCACGGGCGGGGCAGACGCCAGACACACACCGACCCAAGGAGCCCTTCATGATGGTTGTCGGCATTGTCGCCATATGTATCGTCCTGGCAGTACTCGCCTTCTTCGTGCCCCGCCTCTCCCGACACCCCGAACGCGGCACCCAGCGCACCCTGGGAGTCGGATCACGCGCCGGAGGCAAGGCCCCCGGCATCCTGGGCCGGATCTTCAGCAAGCCCTTCCGCAGCAGCTCCAAGGCCGTGGGCCGCAGCGGCTCCGCCGGCCGCCGTGCGCGAGGCCGTATGCCCTTCTGAGGCCAGGCGCTGAAGCAGGACCTGACAAGCGAACCGGTCACCGGGCCTCGGCCACCGTTTTCGTTTCCTCGCAGGTAGCAGGCATGCGCACGCCATATCGGGGAAGGAGCCGGTCCGAGACGACTGCACCACCAGGGAAGGAACGGAACATGGCAGCGACTTCGGCGCCGAACACCGACACTGTGCGGACCGAGGGAGTAGCCCTGCCGGCAGGGGTTGCTGCCGCCTCCGGCGAGCTGCCCTGGATCGAGGACGCGGGCAAGGTGGCGCCCAAGGACGCCCGAGCTCTGTCCAAGCTGTTCTTCGACCAGCTCGAGGTCTTGGAGGAGGGCACGCACGCGTACCAGTACGCGCGAAACACCCTCATCGAGATGAATCTCTCCCTGGTCCGCTTCGCGGCCCGCCGGTTCCGCAACTCCGGCACCGGCGACATGGAGGACATCGTCCAGGTCGGCACGATCGGCCTGATCAAGGCGATCGACCGGTTCGACCTCTCGCGCGAAGTCGAGTTCGCCACCTTCGCCGTTCCCTACATCGTCGGTGAGATCAAGCGCTTCTTCCGCGACACCACGTGGGCCGTCCATGTGCCCCGCCGCCTTCAGGAACTGCGCGTCGACATCGCCCAGGCCAAGGAGCATCTCGCCGCCCGCCTGGACCGCGAACCGACTGTCAAGGAACTCGCCGGGCATCTGGATCTCAGCGAGGACGAGGTCATCGAAGGCATCGTCGCCTCCAACGGCTACACCGCCGGCCCGCTGGACATGCCCAGCGACAGCGACACGACGACCGGCCCCGCGCGCTCCTACGCCGACGTGCTCGGAGCCGCAGATCCCGCCATGGAGCTGATGGAGGACCTGCGCACGCTGGCCCCGCTCCTCCATCAGCTCGACGACCGGGACCGCCGCATCATCGAGATGCGCTTCGGGCAGGAGATGACCCAGTCGCAGATCGGCGCGGAACTCGGCATCTCACAGATGCACGTCTCCCGGCTCCTGTCCCGCGCGCTCACTCAGCTCCGCACCGGCATGTTCGCCTGAGACCGCTGGCAGCGCCTCTGCCGCCTGCCGGCACGTCCGTACGTGGTCGTCGCCCTGCACGTGCGGGGCGACGACCACTTCGCTCCGCCAGCGGGCCCAATGAGATGTGACTGCGGGAGACACGGCTCCCTGTGACGATCACCGCGTTGCGGTTGTACGTGGTCGATGCGTCCAGGTGTAAGGAAAGCTGTCGCCGCAGCTCCGGGCCGGCGGTGATCTCCGCTGTCAGGGCGTCGCGGGCCGCGGTCTGGGCCGCAGTGTCCTCAGGGTCGGCGTCGAGAGCATGCAGGGCCGCCGCTCCGCGCGAGGTGGAGCTGAGGCGGGTGCGTAAGAGCCCGGCGAGGGCGGTACCACCGCTCTCGCCGACGGCACCCGCCGCTCCTGCGGCGGCCGCCGTCACGATGCTGCCGACTGCCGCGGCCGCGAGTTCCGATGCGTCCATGCGTTCCCCCTGCTCCTGTCTGCCAGGAGACCATCATCGTCAGGCCGCGCGGCGACGGAAGAGCACTTCCCCATAACGACGGCCTCGCCGAGATCCCCGTAAGCCCGCCGGGCCTCGGGAATGGATCTCGATGCTCCGTGGCTGTCTTGAGTGGATCACAGTCGGGATGGCGATCGCGGCCACCCGGCCTCCCCCTATGGCCTTTTGAAGGAGTGTCAGCAGCATGTCCGCTACACAGCCCGCCGTCGAACGTGTACGCGTCTCCGCGGAGCCCGACTGGTACGAGTCGGCCGGCATATCGCTCGGCGTCCGGGTCGGGAACCTGGTCTTCACCTCGGGCCAGGCCCCGATCGACGCCCAGGGGGCCACGGTCGGCGCTGGGGACTTCGAGGCGCAGGCCCGTCAGGCGCTCGCGAACCTGTCGACGGTGTTGACGAACGCGGGCTCCAGCCTCGACGAGGTGGTCAAGGCGACCGTGTTCGTCACCGACATCGCGCGGCAGGACGTCTTCGCCAAGCTCCGCGCAGAACACTTCCCGAACAAGCCGCATCTTGCCGAGTCGTTCGTGGAGGTCTCCTCGCTCGCCGACCCCGAGTGGATGATCGAGATCGAGGCGATCGGGCTCGTTCGGCAAGGCTGAACCTGTGGGCCTGCCGCCTGTGCCGCACGGGCACGGGCGGTGGGCCCAGCCGGGCCCGGTGCTCAGGAAGGGTGTACGCGCGGCCTACGGCTCAGGTCCTGGTGGTCGGAGCAGGCGCCCCTGCTCATTACCTCGGGCGTAATCGACCACTCTCGCCGCTCCCGGCAGGATTGAGCACATCGACGGGAACCCCCGTCGGATCCGATCCGGCCGCAGTCGCGAGGGGAACACCATGTCCGCCACCACCGCAGGTTCCGTCGCCGAGGCCACCCGGGCCGTCGTGCAGGAGTTCATCAACGCCCGCCTGGCCGGGGACACAGGTCGGCTCGAAGAGCTGTTCGCCGACGAGGTCGACTGGCTGCTCGCCGAGAACCCCGTGGTCCCGTGGATCCGCCCCCGGTCCACGGCCGCCGAATGTGCGGCCCAGTTCACGGAGTTGATGGAGCACACCGTGCCCGAGGACGCGAGCGCCTCGCTCGACGCCTTCCTCGTCGACGGCGCCAGTGCCGTACTGATGGGCCGTGTGTCGGGGACCGTACGGGCGACGGGCAAGTCCTTCGAGGGCCCGTTCGCGCTGCACCTCACCGTCGAGGACGGCCGGATCACCCGTCACCACCTCTACGAGAACAGCCTGTCGATCGCCGAGGCCTGCACCCCGTGACGGCACGGGCCGGGATGGGCATCGCAGGTGCGTCATTGGACGTGCGAATCCGGCCGCCTCAGCCCGTCGGCTGACTGGGCAAGTCCCTTAGGGGAGTGGCTACTTCGACGCCGGTCCCTGCTGGAGCATCTCGATCAGTCGCGTCAGGCTGTCCTCCGCGTAGCCCTCGGCCGCCCCCCGCCGGAACGTCTCCAGCACCGCGGCGGGCAGTGCCGGGTCCACGCCCGAGTCCCGCGTCGTATGCACGACATGGTCCAGGCTCGCCACGGCCATCGAGATCCGCTCGACGTCGCCGGAGTGCTGCCCCGCCTCGATCCGCGGTGTGTAGAAGTCGAGGAACTGGCTCATCCCGCCCAGCGTCTCGGCGGCGTACGGCTTGATCTCCGAGGCGCTGATGCCGTTCGCGTTCGCCACCGCCAGCGTGTGCAGCCAGGCGGTCAGGGCGGTCCAGAACAGGTCCATCTGGAGCTGGTAGTAGAGCGCGGCCAGCCCCGGGTCCTCGCCGCGGTAGTCCGTCCCCGTGATCACCTTCAGGACGTCCTCGTACTCGTCGAAGAGATCCCGGGGGCCGCTGTAGTAGGTGTCGGACTCCGCCGATCCGATGCCGGACGGCGGTGTCAGCACTCCGCCGGTGAGGTGGCGCGCTCCGTGCTTCGCCGCCCAGGCGGCCCCCTCGCGGGCCTTCTGCGGGGTGTCCGAGCTGAGGTTGACCAGGACGCGGCCCTGAAGCGCCGAGACGGCGGGCTCCAGGATGGCGTACATCGCGGCGTAGTCGGTGAGGCTCAGCACCACCGTCCTGTTGGCCGTCAGCGCCTCCTCGACGGTGGCGGCGCGCACCGCGCCTCTGGCGACCAGGTCGTCGGCGCGGCTCGCGGTGCGGTTCCAGACGGTGACCCGGTAGCCGGCGTCCAGGTAGGCGCCGGCCATGGCCTGGCCCATGGGGCCGAGACCGATGACCGTCACGGACGAGGTGTTCACAACAGACGTGCTCACAGAGATCTCCCCGAAAATCGCTAGAACGAACGCTCTATCCAGTGTGGAAGCTAGCACAACGGCTAGAACGAACGCTCTAGTTGGGTAAAGTGGCGGTGTGAAGACCAAGGCCCCGCACGATCCCGAGACCGCCGGAACCCGTGAGCGGATCATCCGGACGACCTCACGCCTGATGCAGCGCCAGGGCTACGAAGGCACCGGCATCAAGCAGATCTCCCGCGAGGCAGGGGCGACGCTCGGCTCGGTGTACCACTTCTTCCCCGGCGGCAAGCAGGAGCTCGGCACGGCCGCGGTGCGGCTGGGCGACGAGGAGTTCACGGAGTTCCTGCGCGAGGCCCTCGACGCGGCGCCGGAGCCGGAGAAGGCCCTCGTCAAGCTCACCGTGTCCCTCGCCGAAGGCCTGCGCGAGTCGGACTGGCTCGACGGCTGCCCGGTCACGTCCACCGTCGTGGGAACGGCGGCCAGCGCCCCCGGCATCCAGCAGGCGGCGGCCGAGGCGTTCGCGCGGTGGCGGGCGGTGGTCGCTCAGAAGCTGCGCGACACGGGGTTCGCCGAGACGGACGCCGAGGAGCTGGCGCACACGGTGATCGCCACGCTGGAGGGCGCCGAACTGGCGGCCCAGGTCGCCCGCAGCGCGGCGCCGCTGGAGGTCGCGGGGCGGCATCTGGCGCGTCTCGTCGCCTCGTACAGATGACTCCAGGGGTGACGGCTCCGAGGGAGAAGGCTCCCGTACGGACGCGCCGACTCGCTCATAGGCGATGAGGTCAGTCGTGCTGCCCCACGGCTGACGGCTCGTGACAGTGGCGGCTGGGAGGGCAGACAGGGCGCCCCGGTGGTCCAGCGCTGCTGCCCGCCCTCGCCCTCGTCGTAGGGCGCGACGGCAACCTGTCCTGGGCGCCGGATCGGGGGGTCGGAGAGCAGGGCCCGGACCGGTCCGGCCGCGGGTGCGGCGGACGTGTCAACGGCCCGTCGGGCATCGTCCCGGCGATGAGCAGCGGCGATCCGGGCGGTCCGCGTCCCGGGAACGCATTCCAGGGCCTCGGTGTTTCGCCTGGTCAATGCCCTTTCGGTCATTCCAGCTTCCCTCATTGTCCTCGTTTCGTTGCCTCACGGGGCGTCTGTCCCGAAAGGTTGGGGCAGTACCACTCGCACCACCGGGAGCACCTATGCGAACCCGAGTAGGCGTCAGCGATGTCTTCACCGCCTTCGTCCGGATCTGCTGCGTCGCAGTCGTCATCGGACTGGCCAAACGTCGCTGAGCCCACCGACACCACGGGGAAAGTCGAACCACCATGAACACCATCCGTACCCGCACCGCCGTCGCCGCCGTCGCGCTCGTTGCAGAACTGGCCCTGACCGCCTGTCAGCACGAACCCAGACCCAGCGGAGCCGCCCCCGCGGCCGGCCCGGCGAGTGGCGACGCGTCCACCGCGGCGGGCTCAAGAGCGGCTGCCTCGGCCGCCGTCGCCGAGCGGTAGCAGCGTCCCTTTCTGGCAGAGCGACCCGCAGGGCGCGCTCGCCTTCTGACCCGGCTCCGGGAGCGTCCGCCCCCAAAGCGCTGGACGCGCCGGATGCCGATGAGGGCGGCGGCAGGCTTTCCCCCCAAGCCAGCCGCCGCCCATGACCACCGCGGCCGCGCGCCGCCCAGTGCCCGGGGCCGGCATCGGCCCCAGCGCTTTCGACGGATCCGCTGTCGCCCGTCGGCCACAGGCCACAGGCCATAGGCCTCACGCCACAGGCCAGAGGCCACACGCCTCACGACGGCGGCACACTGACATAGGGAGTGAAACGGTTGCGCAGTTCCATACGCACCGTACGAACCGGCTCATCGGACACCCTGAGCCCCGCCCCGGCCGCGGCGGACATCGGCAGGATGGATCCCGGGCGCCGGATTCCCGTCGTCGTCCACGCGCCGGATCCGATCTCCCGCGCGGGCGCGCTCAGCCAGCTGCGGCACCACCCGGTGATCGACCTGCGCGACGACGCAGACGCCAGACCCGGGACCGTGGCCGTGCTGATCGGGGAGACGCCGGACGAGACCATGCTCACCCGGCTGCGCAGGCTGGTCCGCAGCGAAGGCGCGCGCGCCGTCCTGGTCGTGGGCGCGGTGCGGGAGGCCGAACTCCTCGACGTCATCGAGTGCGGTGTCGGGGCCGTCGTCTGGCGCCACGAAGCCACCGAGCACCGGCTGTTGCAGGCCGTGCTCGCGGCGTCCCGCGGCGACGGCGACCTTCCGGCCGACCTGCTCGGCCGGCTCATGAGCCAGGTGGGCACCCTTCAGCGCTCCGTCGCGGGCCAGGCCGGCGCCCCCGTGCCGGGGCTGGCGGCACGCGAGCTGGACGTCCTGCGGCTCGTCGCCGACGGGCTGGACACCAGCGAGATCGCGGGCAAGCTCTCCTACTCGGAGCGCACGGTCAAGAACGTCATGCACGGGCTGACCACCCGCCTGCACCTGCGCAACCGGGCGCATGCCGTGGCGTACGCGCTGCGCGAAGGCTACATCTGACCGTGAGGGCGCCCGCGGGGGCAGCCGCGAGCGGCCGTCCGGACACCCCGGTCCGCCCCTTCGCCGTCCCCTGCGTGCCTGCCGAAGCGGGAGCGGGCAGGGAGAGAATCGACAGCGCGCGGCGCATATACGGCGTGCGGATGCGCCAAGGACCGGCGGTACAGCGGAAGTTCGCAGCCGGCGGCGGCACGACACCTCACAGCAAGGCGGGAGCGCGACGGTGATCCACGAGGTGGACGATGTCCTCAAGAGGATCCTGGGCGGCGGCGCACTGGCCGGCTCCGGCATCGACGTCGCCTTCGAGGCGCCCACCCGCGACTGGGCGGCCCGCCGCAACGCCCCTGCCATCAACGCCTACCTGTACGACATCCGTGAGGACGTGAGCCGTCGCCAGCGGGGCACGACCCCGGTCACCGACGACAACGGAATAGTGCTGAGGCGTCGCCAGCCGCCACGCTGGTTCCGGCTGTCCTACCTCGTCACCGCCTGGACCAAGCAGCCCCAGGACGAGCACCGCCTGCTGTCGGCCGTACTGGGCTCGCTGATCACCCGCGAGATCCTCCCGGCCGAGCAACTGCCCGGCTCGCTGGGCGCGTTGGGCCTGTCGATGCCGCTCACGGTCGCCGGGACCCAGACCGAGTCCCGGTCGCTGGCCGAGATCTGGTCCGCCCTCGGCGGGGAGCTCAAGCCCTCCCTGGACGTCGTGGTGACCGCGCCGTTCCCGACGGCCCCCGAGTACGACGCCGGGCCGCCGGTCACCGAGGGGGCGGGGGTCCGCGTGCGCGGCATCGACGGCACATTGGAGGGCTCGCCGGAGCGGCGGCGCCGGCGCCCCGCCTCCCCGGCGGGCGCGGCAGCCGACGAGGCGGGCGCCGGTATCGCCGCCGACGCAGAGCGGACCGGCCGCGCGAAACCCGGCGCAACCGCCTCCCGCCGCACGACCGGGGAGCCACGGCCTCGATGACCACGTACGCCTCCGCGCACCACGACGGCCCCCGGTCGCACCACGACGGCCCGCCGTCGACCCACGCCGGGCTCCCGCCCGAGGACGCCGACCGTCCCCCCGTCCCGGCCGACGTGCTCCTGACCCGACTGGCCCGGCTGCGCGAGCGGGTCGCCCTGCTGGTCGAACTCCGCAGTGCGAACGACCCCACCGCAGAGGACCCGTTGCGGGGCCTGTACATCTCCGAGGACGCGGTGCGGCATCTGCTCGGCGCCGCCGCCCTGACGACGGCGGCCTTGCCCGGCGCCGTCCACTCGGGCGACGCGCCCGCCCCGGCCGGGGCAGCGGACGCCGACCGGCTGGCGCGCCTCGCGGCCCGGCTCGGGCTCGGCGAGCTGGACGCCGGCCTGCTCCTCGTCGCCCTCGCACCCGATCTCGACCGAGGCTTCGAGCCGCTCTACGCCTACCTCAACGACGACGTCAGCCGCCGCCGCGCCTCCATCGGGCTCGCCCTGGACCTCTGCGGGCTTGGCCTGCACGATCCCGCGGCGCGGGCCAGGCTCCACCCCGCGGCGCCGCTGGCCGCGCTCGGCCTGGTCGAGGTCGACGAGCTTGAGCGCCCCTTCCTCAGCCGCTCGCTGCGCGTCCCCGACCGGCTGATCGCCCATCTCCTCGGCGACGACACCCCGGACGCCGTACTCGCCGGGCGTCTGCGCCCGCTCACCGCGCCCTGCGGTCCGTACGACGAGGAGTTCACCCGCAGGCTCTCCGGCCGGCTCGCCGCCGCCCCGCTCACCGCCTACCTGCGAGAGCGCCGGGAGGGCGACGGACTCGTCTGCGCCGGGGCGGCCCTGGACGCGGCCGGTCTCGACGCCGTGCACTTCACCCCGGGCGCCGCCGGGCAGGAGCCGCTCGCAGAACTCCTGCGCGAGGCCCGCCTGAAGGGCTGCGCGATCGTCGTGTCACCGGTGCCGGACGATCCAGGTCCGCTGATCCGGACGCTGACCGCGAGCGACGTCACCGTGCTGTTCGCCGGGACCCGCCCGTACGACCCCCAGTGGTGCGAGAAGGACCCGCTGGTCCTCGACGTGCCGAGGCTGCGCGCCGACGCCGCCGGCGCCTGGGCCGCCGCACTCGGCACGGCGACCGGCCCCCGCTTCGACCTGGCGACGGCCGTCGCGCCGTACCGGCTGGGCGGCGAGCGCATCGCCCGGGCCGGGCGCGCCGCCCGGGAGCTCGCCGAGTTCGACCAGACCGAGCTGACCGCCGCCCATCTGCGGCTGGCCGCCCGGCTGCAGTCCGCGTCCGGCCTCGAGCGGCACGCCCGGCGGATCCGGCCCGACGTCGGCTGGGAGGACCTCGTCCTTCCGGACGCCGCCCTCGGGCAGCTGCGCGAACTCGCCCTGCGGGCCCGCCACCGCGACCGGGTCCTCGGAGAGTGGCGGCTCAGCGCCGGAGGCGGCCGGGGGCGCGGAGTGCTGGGCCTGTTCGCCGGAGAGTCCGGCACGGGCAAGACGCTGTCGGCCGAGGTGGTCGCCGCCGAACTGGGCCTGGACCTGTACGTCGTACAGCTGTCGTCCATCGTCGACAAGTACGTCGGCGAGACCGAGAAGAACCTGGAGCGGATCTTCAGCGAGGCGGACCGCACCGACGCGGTGCTGCTCTTCGACGAGGCCGACTCCGTCTTCGGCAAGCGCTCCGAGGTGAAGAACTCGCACGACCGCTACGCCAACATGGAGAGCGCGTACCTCCTCCAGCGCCTCGAGTCCTTCGACGGCATCGCCCTGCTCACCACCAATCTGCGGGCCAACATCGACGAGGCGTTCACCCGGCGACTGGACCTGGTGGTCGACTTCCCGTTCCCGGACGTGGAGCAGCGGCTCGCCCTATGGCGGCACAGCCTCTCCCGCGTGCCCTGCGCCGAGGGCGCCGATCCGGGGCCGTGCGCCCGTGACTTCGAGCTCGCCGGGGGGTCGATCCGCAGTGCCGTCGTCACCGCCGCCTATGCGGCCGCCGGCCGAGGCGAGCTGGTCACCACGGCCGACCTGCTGGAGGGCGCCCGCCGCGAGTACCGCAAGGCCGGCCGGCTGGTGCCGGGCGAGGGCAGCTGGTAGCTGGTAGCGACGCTCGCCCGGCATCTCGTGCCCGCTATTCGACGCGCCACTTCTGGTTCGACTGTCCGTTGCACGTCCACAGCACGAGCTTCGTGCCGTTGACCGTGCCACGGTCGTAGGCGTCCACGCACTTGTCCGCCTGCGGGTTCACCAGGTCGCCGGCCTGGCTGAGCACGAACTGCTGGGCCGCGTTGCCGCTGCACCGGGCCACCTGGATGGGGGCGCCGTCGTCCGTGGAGCCGGACGCGACGTCCATGCAGTAGCCGAACGAGCGCACCGTGCCGTCCTCCTTGAGCTCCCACTTCTGGTGGTCGGCTCCGGCGCAGTCCCAGATCTGGAGCTGGGTGCCGTCCAGGGCCTCGCCGTTCTGCGCGTCGGTGACGTCGACGCAGCGGTTCGAGCCCTCGCCGATGATCGAGTTGCCCGCGGCGGCGACCGGCTCCTCGGGCGGGGGCTCGACGTCCGGCTCCCCGCCCGTGTCAGGCTCGGCCTCGGGCTCCTGCGTGGGCTCCTCGGGTTTCTCCTCGGGCTCCGGAGGCGGGGCCTGTTCGGGCGACTCGCTGGGGGCGGGGAGCGCCGAGGCGCCGGCTTCCGCGGGCTTCTCCGAGGCGGCACTGCGGACTTGGGGCTTGTACCCGATCCACAGCATCACGAAGGTGATGGCGAGCGCCAGGAAGACGCCGAGGAACGTCGCGAGCCAGCGGGGGAGGAAGCCGCGCTGCACATAGGTGCCGTCGACGTCCAGCGGCGCCGTCCCGGAGCGCTGCACGGCCAGGGTGTACGGCCGCCGCTCCTTCGAGCCGAACCAGATGATCTCCCGGGGCTTGAGCGTCGCGTTCACGAAGGCGGCGCGGCCCGGCTCGATCTGGACGTTGGACGGGTGGATCTCGTACGAGAGGTCGTCGCCGTTGTCGCTTCCGCTGACCGAGCAGGTCAGCTTCGCATTGCCGACGTTGTCGATCGCCAGCTTCGGCCGCCCCCGGAAGCGGCCCTTCACGGTGGGCGGCACGAGTTCGGCCCGTACCTCCGTGAACGGCGTGATCGTCAGGACGCCTTCGGGGACGGTGGTGGCCTCGGGATGCTCGGTAGGGGTGATGCGCACGGCGTACGGATTGGGGCCCGCGGTGGCGTCGGGGGTGCGCGGCGGGGCGATGGTCAGCTCCACCGCGCCCGTCGTGCCCGGGTAGAGGCGCAGGGTCTGCGGCTCCACCGTCGTCCATGGGGAGACGTCGCCGACGGGCTCGAAGCGATACTCGTCGACGACGTCGCCGGTGTTGCGCACCCGCAGCCGTACGGTCGTCGTGCCGCCGGGATCCACGGTGGCCGACGCTGGTTCTAGAGATGTCCAAAGGCTCACGTTCGGACGCTAACGAGAACTCGGCGCGGTGTCGGGAGGCGGCGGGGCAGAGTCGTTGCCCGAACGGGCGGTGTTCGGGGCCCGCGGGCACCCCGCGAAAGCCGCGTGCCCAGCTGGTCGACGCGTCGCGGTACGCGCCCGCACGGATCCCTGCCCGCACGGCTGCCCCCGCGGTCCTTCCCCGCCGCGTTCGGGGCGTCTACCCCTGGGGCGAAGAACGTCGCCTAGCCGAGAGAGAGTCATGCGCGCACAGGAAGAGTCGAAGAACGCCCGGCAGTCGGGCCGTACGCCGCAGCCGGCGGTGCGGCCCGTGACACGGACGGCCGCACGGGAGGAGTCGCCCGCGGCAGCCGGGGCCGTGTCGCCCGCTGCCGTGCTGGCCCTGCAACGCAGCGCGGGGAACGCGGCGGTGGCCCGCATGCTGGAGGAGGGGCGGCACCGCCACGGCCCCGGCTGCGCTCACGCGCAGCCGGTGCAGCGGTCGGCCGTGCACGACGTGATCCGTTCCGCGGGACGCCCGCTGGACGGCGAGACGCTCACCGAGATGGAGGCACGGTTCGGCGCGGACTTCGGGAGTGTCCGTCTGCACACCGACGCGGCGGCCCAGCGCTCGGCGGCCGAGATCGGGGCGCGCGCCTACACATCCGGCGACCATGTGGTCATCGGGCAGGGCGGAGCGGACAAGCACACCCTCGCGCATGAGCTGACGCATGTCGTCCAGCAGCGGCAGGGACCCGTGGCGGGGACCGACAACGGCGCCGGTCTACGCGTGAGCGACCCCTCGGACCGATTCGAACGCGAGGCAGAGGCCAACGCGCACCGGGTGTTGGCCGGCGATGTGCCAGCAGGCAGCACCCGGGAGGCGACCGCGAAGTCCGACGCCGCTCGTGCGCACCCGTCCGCCGTGCAGCGCACGACCAAGTTGACCAAGGACGATCTGGACTCCGACCGAGCGAAGTCGCCGTTCACCAGGACGATCGCTCTGCTGCGCAGCCGGGGCGAGGAGGAGAAGGCCGCCAAACTGGAACGGCAGCTCAGCAAGAAAATTCCCGAGATCATTCCCGAAACCGTCGTATTCAAGAACGAGATGATTGAACAGAGCAGGCACGGGCAGCGCCACAGGCTCACTCTGGCGACGGAGTCGAACCGCTACTACGCGGCGCAGAACCTGGGGAAGAAGGAATACGGACCGCCGGCCCTCGCGAACGGCACCTACAACTTCGTCATCCCCGCCCACAAGCCGACCAAGGTGATCGCGTCCCAGGAAGGCGACAACCAGGAAGGGCATTCGGCGCTGTCCAAAGCGCGGTACGTGTACTACGCCGGCACCGCCACCTTCAGGGACGGCGAGTTGCTGAAGTGGTCGAACGACAGCGGTCACTACAAGCCCGACGCGGCGCAGGCCGGGCAGCCGGAGCAGGTCGTCGGCACCGGGTTCCTCCCGCAGGACCTGTTCCAGGGGCACCAGGGCTGAGGGGAGCCGATCGGAAAGCCGGCGCGGCGCCGCCAGGGCTCAGGGCGGTGCGAACTGCCCCTGGGGGCAACGGCGGTGCCCCCGAGCAGGTACGGGAGGCCGTGGTGACCGGCGTGCTCTCGGGTGAGGGTGGAGGCTGTCCCGTCTCGTACCCGAGGAGATCAGAGCATGCCGTCGTACCTGTCGCCTGGCGTATACGTCGAGGAGGTGGCCAGCGGCTCGCGCCCCATCGAGGGGGTGGGGAGCTCGGTGGCAGCCTTCGTGGGGCTGGCCCCCTCCGGTCCGTTGAACGAGCCGACCCTGGTGACCAACTGGACCCAGTACGTCGCGGCCTTCGGTGACTTCACCGACGGGTACTACCTCGCGCACAGCGTCTACGGCTTCTTCAACAACGGCGGCACGGCCGCCTATGTCGTACGCGTCGGCGGGGCGCCCGTCGGTGCGTCCGAGGGCGGCGCGCCCGCGGTGAGGGGATCCGCCGCGAACGCCGCTCCGGCCGCGCTGCCGTCCGCCGAGCCGCAGCGGCTCGGCGCGTTCACGGTGACCGCCGTCGCCGCGGGCTCGCTGAGCGTCGAGGTCGCCGACCCCGAGGGGGACGGCCCGGCGGAGCGGTTCAAGCTGATCGTCAAGGACGGCGGCGAGGTCGCCGAGACGTTCGACGTGACCGCCAAGAAGGGCGGCCGGAACTACGTCGTCACGCAGGTCAAGGAGCGCTCCAAGCTCATCGCCGTGCAGGAGGCGGCGCCCGCCGCGCAGCTCGCCCGGCCCGAGAACCAGACCGTGGCGCTGCCGGCGTCGGCCCCCGCGCCGGCGGCCGACGCGCCCTCGGCCCCCTCCTCCCACCCCGGCCCCGCCGAGTACCTCGGCGACTCCGCCGACCGCACCGGCTTCGGCGGCCTGGAGGCGGTCGACGAGGTCTCGATGGTCGCGGTGCCCGACCTGATGGCCGCCTACCAGCGCGGGGCGATCGACCTGGAGGCCGTCAAGGCCGTTCAGCTGGGCCTGATCGCGCACTGCGAGCTGATGGGCGACCGCGTCGCCGTCATCGACCCGCCGCCCGGCCTGAACGCCCGCCAGATCCGCGTCTGGCGCCAGGAGACCGCCGGCTACGACTCCAAGTACGCCGCCCTCTACTACCCCTGGATCAAGGCCTTCGACCCGGCCACCGGCCAGTCCCGGATCATTCCGCCGAGCGGTCACATCGCCGGGATCTGGGCCCGCAACGACGCCGAGCGCGGTGTGCACAAGGCGCCCGCCAACGAGGTCGTACGCGGCGCCGTGGACCTGGAGATCCAGATCACCCGCGGCGAGCAGGACCTCCTCAACCCCGTGGGCGTCAACTGCATCCGCGCCTTCCCGGGCCGCGGCATCCGCGTCTGGGGCGCACGCACCCTCTCCTCCGACCCGGCCTGGCGCTACCTGAACGTGCGCCGGTACTTCAACTACCTGGAGGAGTCGATCCTGATCGGCACCCAGTGGGTGGTGTTCGAGCCGAACGACCACGCCCTGTGGGCGCGGATCCGCCGCAATATCTCGGCGTTCCTGGTCAACGAGTGGCGCAGCGGCGCCCTCTTCGGCGCCCGGCCGGAAGAGGCGTACTACGTCAAGTGCGACGAGGAGACCAACCCGCAGGAGTCCGTCGACCTCGGCCGGGTCATCTGCGAGATCGGCATCGCACCGGTCAAGCCCGCCGAGTTCGTGGTCTTCCGCCTCGCCCAGTTCTCCAGCGGGGGCGGGGAGCTCGAGGAGTAGTCCCGACCTCGCCGCCCCGCTCCCGCGTACCCAGACAGCAACCGTGAGAAGGACAGAGAACACAGATGAGTCTCCAGCCGGGTGACGCCCTCACCTCGCATAATTTCGGCCTGCAGATCGACGGCGTGATGGTCGAGTACCTCGCGGAGGTCAGCGGCCTCAGCCTCGAGCAGGACGTCATCGAGTACCAGCAGGTCTCCGCGCAGGGCAAGCCCGTGACGAAGAAGCTGCCCGGTGTGAAGAAGGCCGGCACCTGCACCGTCGTCCGCGGTATGACGCAGTCCGCGGCCTTCAACCAGTGGATCAACGAGTCGGTGAACGGCTCGATGTCCACGGCGCGCAAGAACGCCACCATCATGGTGATGGACTATCAGAACAACCCGGTCAAGCGGTACAACATGCGCAACGCCTGGTGCAGCAAGATCGACACCAGTTCCGTGAAGGCCGGCGAGGCGGCCGCGCTCACCGAGACCGTGACCATCACGTTCGAAGAACTGGTCATCGAGTAATGCGGCGCATGGCTCCCGGGGCGGGCACGGGCGCGACCGCGGACTCCCCGCCGGAGGCCGCGGCGGCGCCGGAGCAGCAGAGCACGAGCGCGGCTCCCGCCCCCGCCGCGACCGCCCAACGGCTGCGTACGGAGTTCGCGTTCGAGCTCCCGCGCGGATACGTCGACGAGTCCGGCGCCCTCCACCGCGACGGGGTCATGCGGCTCGCGACCGCGCGGGACGAACTGGTGCCGCTGCGGGACATGCGGGTTCAGGAGAACCCGGCCTATCTGTCGGTGGTGCTGCTCGGCCGGGTGATCACCCGGCTCGGCACGCTGCCGCTGGTGCACGACGGAGTGGTGGAGAACATGTTCGCCTCCGACCTGGCGTTCCTCCAGGACTTCTACCGGCAGGTCAACGCCGAGGGGCACACCCGGGCAGGCGTCACCTGCCCGCACTGCGAGCAGCCGTTCGAGGTCGAGCTCGGCGCGAGCCGCCTGGGGGAATCGTGACGTACGCGACCGACCGCCTGCACGAGGAGATCGCGTACGTCGCCTACCACTTCCACTGGAACCTGGAGGAGATCCTGGACCTCGAGCACCACGACCGCCGCCGCTACACCGAGCAGATCGCGGGACTCGTCACGCGTGCGTCGGCGCAGGGGTGAGGACATGGCATTCCTCAGCTGGCTCCGAGGGGGCCGAGGTCGGCGCGCTCACGGGCGAGAGACGGGCGGCACATCCTCCGTCGTGGCGACCGCGGACGCGTCCGTGTCGGCAGCGGGCCGCTCCGACGACGGCACGCCGAGCACGGGGACCGCGGCGGGCTCGGCGTTGGGCGCCGCCGAGCCCGGCGGGGTCCGGCCGGCCGGCTGGTCCGCGCTGCCGCCGATCCAGCGCGTGACCGCCGGTACCACGGCGCCGGTCTCCGACGGCGGTTTCGGCAGTCGGCTGACCACCTGGCAGAGCCCTGCCTTCGCCGGGCCGCTGTCCCACGCCGTCCTCGACGAGGCGCCGGGAGGACTGGTCCACGGAGTGCTGACCTCGTCGGCGCCGCCGGCTTCCGGACTGGAGCTGCCGACGCTATCGCTGCCGGTCGCCCCCGCCGAGTCCGCGGGCAGCGGGGGCGCGGCGACGACGGTGCACCGCTCGGCCCTGCCGACGATCCCGCCGGTACGGCCGCTGGGCGTCGCCGTGACTCCCGTGACGGCCCCAGCCCCTCGGCCGACGGCGCTCACCCGGGCGCGGGCGGTGCAGCGGAGGGAGCTTCCGGCTGTCCGGACGGCGGCTGGCCGATCGGGGACTGCGGGTGCTGTCGGCTCGGAGCGGACGGGGAGGGCGTCGACTTCTGGAGAGCGGGACGGGGGTGCGGCGTCGGGCTCGGGCTCGGGCTCGGGCTCGGGCTCGGGTGCGGTCTCGAGTTCGGGATTGGGCTCGCGGTCGGTTTCGAGTGCCGGTCCGGGGTCGGGGTTGAGTTCTGGTCTCGGGGCGGGCTCGGGTCTGGGGTCGAGTTCTGGTCTGGGGTCGGCCTCGGACGCGGCTGGGGCTGCGGCTGTGGGGCGGTCCGGTGGTGGGCCGACCTGCCAGGTGGGCGCGTCGGACAGTGTGACGCCGCCGGTTCTGCAGAGGGCCGCCAGCGGTGGGACAGGGCGTACGGAGCCGGACTCATCGACGTCCGGCGTCGAGACTCACGCTGTGGCCACCCGGGCGAACGGGCTTGCGGAGCGGTCGACTTCGGACGCGGGGCCGGCTGTCCCCTCACCCGACGCCTCGCCGGGAAGGTCGATTCAGCGCAGGCCGACGCTGGGAGCGCCCATGTCCGCGGCGCCTGCGGACGCGACGCCCCTCATGGGGCGTGCCGTGCCCGACGGCGGACGCCAGCCTGTGCAACGGGCGGCACATGCCCCTGACCGGGGAGCTGCGTCGCCGGGTCCGATCGCACCCAGCGGCGACACTTCCGGAACACCGGCTTCCGTAACACCGGCTTCCGCGCCCGTACTTCCGCCCGTACGTCGGACCCCCGCTGATCAGGCGGACCGGCGTCCCGTCGCACGTCCCACAGCCCGGGCGACGGACACGGCTCCCAGCGCGTCCACCCCGCCGCCTGTGTCGCCCACGGGCTCGGCGTCCGCCGGGGGAGCGGGCGCACGTACCGGTGGTACCGCCCCCGTGGGCGACACAGGCGGGGCGGGTGAGGGCGCCGGCACCGGCCCGGCGAACGTGCAGCGCCATGCCGTGGACACCTCCGCTTCCGCCGCCCCGACCACGCGGAAGCAGCCCGCCGAGACGCCGCGGCCCGCGCCTCGTCCCAGCCGGGCGCTCGCCCCCGCTCGCGCGCTCACCCTCTCTCCGGCGGCCGTGGCATCGCCTACAGCGGCGCGCCGCCCAGAGGCGCCTCCGACAGCCGTACAACTGCGCCGGCTGCCTTCCGAACAGCCCGTGCACGCCCGTGGCGGGCGGGCGGTGGCGGCGCAGCGTGCCGTGCCGCCGGAGCGCTCGACAGGGCAGCCGGCGGTACGGGGCGGCGCGACGCCCGCGCCAGCACAGCAGGTGGTGGCCCCGGCAGCCCCCGCAGCTCCGGCACCCGGGATCACGCGCCCTGCGCCGAACCCGGGGGCTCCGTCCGGGCTGCGTCGGGGCGGCGCCGTGCCTGTGGTGCAACCGCGGGGTACGGCCCAGGCGCCTGTACGCGGTGGCGCGGCCGTCCTGCCGGGCGGCGGTGTCGCGCCTCCGGCGGCGAGCGCGAGCGCGAGCCCGAGGACCGCCGGGGCGACGGTCTTGAACAGCGGCCCCTCAGGTGGCGGCTCGACGCCGGTCGCGCGGCGACTCGCAACGCAGGAAACGCGTCAGGCCCCGGCAGCGGAAGCCACGCCCACGTCCACGTCCGTTTCCACGCCTACGTCGGCAGCCATGCCCACATCCGCATCCACGTCCAAGTCCGGGTCAGCCAGCGGTCCTTCCCCAGTTGTGGGGCTGCCCGCAGTGCAGCGCTCGGCAGACAGCGGGTCCGCACGGGCGACGGAGGGGCGGCCCGGTCACCTGACGCAGGGAGTCCAGCCCACCCCCTTGGCCGCAACGCCGCCGCGCGGCAAGGCCGTATCACCCGGCGAGTTCGTATCACCCAGCGGCATGGAGTCGTACGGCGGCGTCATGCCGACCGACGGCGCCGTGGTGAACCCTGGTCAGGCGGCGATCAGCCGTCCCGGCGCGGCGGTTGCTCCTGTGCAGCGGCGTCTCTCCGCCTCGGTCCCCCCGTCACCTGGCGGCGGCGGACCTGTCGCGGCGGCGCGGCAGAGCGCAGCCGTGCCGCCCGTGTCGCGCCGTCGACCGGCGGCCGGTCCTGACTCCGCCTCACCGAGGCCCGGCGCAACCCCCGCACCCCGTCCTGGTCTCGGCGCTCCCGTGGTGCGGCGGCCCGGCGTCGAGGTCCCGACACCGCCTGCCGCCGTGCGGCCGGTCCAGCGTTCCGACGACCGAGGGCGACACGCGCTCGGGGCGCCGGGCCCCACCCAAAGAGCCTCCACGACGCCAAAGCCACCGCCCGCGCCAGTGCCAACAGCAACGCCAGGGGCGATGGCCGGCCAGGCCCCAGAAGTGCAGCAGCCGACGCCTCAGCCTGCCGCCGAGGCGGCCCCCGCAGTCCAGCGCCTCCCGCTGCCAGAGCCGACCGACTCTCCGGCTGTCCCGCAGCCGAATAGCCAGCGGCAGCCCGCGACTGCGTCGACGCCGACCGCCACGAGTCCGGCTCCGCTGCCGATCACCCCGCCTGCTGTGCAGCGCGCCACGACAACTGGACCCGTGCACAGCCCCGAGGCGGCGCCCGTGCACCGCCCGACCGCCGCCGCCCACGACGTTCCCGGAGGCATGGGACCGAGCCCAAGCCAGCCTCCGACCGCCCGCGCCGCAGCCCCCTCCAGCCACCCCGTACAGCTCACGCCCGTTCCCCGTACTCCGGCCGTCGCCCTGCCCGTCCAGCGCAGACCGGCGACGCCGTCCGTGCCTCCCCAGCCCGCCGTCCCGGTCGCCCTCCCTCCGCCGCCACTCCCCGCTGCGCGCCGTCGCACAGCCCCCAGCCACCCGCCGACCTCGCACACACCGAGCCCTCCGCCCACGACCCCGACGCCCAAGGACGCGGACGACGGCGCCCCATCGCCGCACACCTCCGCCGAGTTCGACGCCCGTGCTCTCAGCGGCGCCCAGATCGACGAGCTGACCCACCGGCTCATCGGACCGTTGACCCGGCTGCTGCGGACCGAGCTCCGGCTCGACCGCGAGCGCATCGGCAAGCTCCGCGACCCGCGCCGTTGACCTGTACCGGCGCCCACCGACGTACACCAACCGACCCCGCCCACCGACCGACCCCGTACACCGACCGACCCCGTACACCGACCGATTCAGCGCCACCCCAGAAAGGCCCACCCGATGCCCAGCGAACGCGACCCGGGCTCCACCATCTTCTTCACCCTGACCATCGACGGCGCGAGCCTCGGCCGCTTCAACGGGTGCGAGGGACTCTCCTCGACGGTGGAGATCGAGCAGCACCAGGAGGGCGGCAACAACGGGTTCGTCTGGCAGCTCCCGTCCCGGGTGACCTTCTCCACCATCCGGCTGACCCGGCCGCTCACCGCTGACACCGCCAAGGTCGCGGCGTGGATCTCCTCCGTGACCACGGGCGTCACCCGGCCCACCGCCCAGATCGCCGCCCTGCGCGCCGACGGCTCCGAGGTGGCCCGCTGGGGACTCATCGACGTGCTGCCGGTCAGCTGGCAGGGGCCGTCCCTGGATCCGGCGAGCCCTCAAGTGGCCACCGAGGTACTGGAGATCACGCACCACGGGTTCACGGGCTGAGGGGGAGCGACACATGGCAGGCAAGGGCGCCAAGGGCGGAGCGGGCAGGAGTCTGGTGCGGGCCACGCTCGCCATCCACGAGCCGCCGATCGGTCACAGCACGACACCCGGCGGGTTGATCAAGAACTTCGCCTTCGACTTCAACCCCTCGCAGCTCGCGCTGAGCCGTCGCGCACGGTGGAAGACCACCCCCACGGCGGCGGTGCGCGACGGCGCGCTGCCCGAGTTCATGGGGCCCGAGCCCCGGGAGATGACGGTGGAGGTCTTCCTCGACTCCTCCGACGACCCGAGCGGCAACTCGGTGCTGAAGAAGGTCGAGGCGCTCTTCTCCTGCTGCGAGGTGACCTCGAAGAGCATCGCGGCCAAGCAGCCGTCCACACCGTGGGTCGTCTTCCAGTGGGGGGCGTTCTCCACCGCCCGCTTCACGGCGTACGTCTCCTCGGTGGACGCCTCCTACACGTTGTTCGGGACGACCGGCGTGCCGATCCGGGCCACCTGCCAGGTGCATCTGCACGAGATCCCCAGCAAGACCAAGGGGCAGAACCCCACCTCGGGCGCGCTCACCGCGCGGCGCGTGCACCGGGTCGTGGCCGGGGACTCGCTGGAGTCGCTGGCCTGGCGGGAGTACGGCGACGCGGCGGCCTGGCGGGCGATCGCCGAGGCCAACGGCATCGACGACCCGACACGGCTGCGGTCCGGTGTGGAGCTGGTGCTCCCCGCGGCGGAAGAAATGGGTGCTTCCTGATGGTGCAGGCTTCCTTCTCCAACGTCGTCCACGTCACTCTCGGCGGCGCCAAGATCCCGGACGAGTACGCGAACGCCCTCATCGGCGCGTGGGTCGACCTCGGGGCGGGCGTGCCCGGGGAGTTCCGGCTCACCTTCCGCGATCCGCACGGACTGCTGCTCGGCAAGCTGGGCGTCGACTTCGGCGCCAAGGTGGTCCTGGCGCCCGTGTCGTCCGGCCAGGGCGCGGGGACGCCCCTGCTCACGGGCGAGGTCACCGGTATGGAGACCGACTACGACGGCACCGGCACGTTCACCGTCGTACGCGGCTACGACCAGGGGCACCGTCTGATGCGGCAGCGCAGGGTCGCCGCGTACCGCAACCAGACCGCCTCCGACATCGCCCGCAAGCTGGCGAGTTCGAGCGGCATCCCGGTCGGCAGGGTGCAGAGCACCAAGACGGTCTACGAGTTCGTCAGCCAGGCCAACGTGACGGACTGGGACTTCCTGTCCCGCCTCGCCGACGAGAACGAGATGGTGATGTCGCTGGACGGAAAGGGCAGGTTCCAGTTCGCCGCGCCGGACCCCGCCTCCGGGGCGCCCCCGACGAGCACGGACGGCGAGAAGAGCCCGTTCGTGCTGCACGCGGGGCAGGACGTGCTGCGCTGCCGTGCCGCGGTCACCTCCGCCGACCAGGTCGGCACGGTCGAGTCCCGCGGCTGGGACGTCACGACGAAGAAGAAGCTCACGGCCACCGCGCCCGCCGCGACCAACCCCGCCATCGCCATCGGCGCCACGCCCAAGAAGGCGGGGGCCCGCTTCGGGACCGCCAAGCTGGTCGAGACCGACACCCCCTACGACCGCCAGTCCGAGGTCGGCTTCGCGGCCCGCGCCCTCGCCGACGACATCACCTCCTCCTTCGCGGAACTGGAGGTCACCGTCCGCGGCAATCCGCGGCTGCGCCCCGGGTCGCCGGTCACGCTCAGGGACGTGGGCGCCCCGTTCGAGGGCAAGTACACCGCCACCTCCGTACGGCACGTCTTCGCCAGCGGCGGCGAGTACACGACCTGGGTGACGGTCAGCGGCCGGCAGTGGCGCTCGCTGTTCGGCCTCGCCTCCGGCGGGGGCGGATCGACCGCGCCGCGGCTGCCGAGCGTGGCCAACGCGCTCGTCACCGACGTACAGGACCCCCTGGGGCAGGGCAGGGTGAAGCTGCAGTTCCCGTGGCTCGACGACGTGTACGTGAGCGACTGGACGCGCACGGTCCAGCTGGGCGGCAAGGGCGGCGGGGGCGTCTTCCCGCTGGACGTCGGCGACGAGGTGCTGGTGGGCTTCGACCGCGGGGCCCTGGACCACCCGTTCGTCATCGGGGGCCTCTACAACGGCCGGGACAAGCCGACCGTCGTCAAGGACGTGCCGCTGCACGACGGGCTGCGCAAGCAGGCGATCCGGCACACCCTGTCCGACCGGCAGGGCAACAGGGTGGACCTGCTGAGCCAGCAGACCGGTGCCCGCAAGCAGGGCGTCCGGATCGCCACCGGCAACGACCGGCTCACCATCGACCTCGACCGCACCAAGACCGAGATCACCGTGGACAGCAAGGGGTCCGTCACCATCAAGGGCGGCGGACAGGTGTCGGTGGAGGCCGGCACGGACCTCACCTTGAGCGCGCGCCGGTCCCTGACCATCAAGAGCGGCGGGCTCCTCACCCTGGAGGGCCGCGGCATCGTCAACGTCAAGTCCCTGACCGGCGCGGTCAGAGTGAACGCGCTGGGCGCCCTCGACCTCAAGGCCACCGGCAGCGCGACGATCGGCGCCGCGACCGTCCAGGTCAACGCCATCGCCAACGCCGGCATACGAGCCCTCAGCATCCCGCTCCAGGGCATCGTGACCGCCAACGGAAAGCCGGTGATCTGATGTCCGAGCAGTTCGTCGGCTCCGGCTGGGCCTTCCCGATGAGGATCGGCCCCACCGGCGCCATCGCCCTGGTCAGCGGGGAGCGGGAGATCGAGGAGGCGATCCGGCTCGTGCTCGCCACCGCGCCGGGGGAGCGGCCCATGCGTCCCGAATACGGCTGCGCCATCCACGACTTGGTGTTCGCGCCGGTCAACGAGGCCACCGCGGGCCGTATCCAGCACGAGGTGTACGCCAGCCTCGACCGCTGGGAGCCCCGTATCGAGGTGAACGACGTCGAGGTGACCGCCGGCGCCGAGCAGGGCGTGCTCTACATCGACGTGCGCTACTCGATCCGCGGCACCAACAATCCGCGCAGCCTCGTCTTCCCGTTCTACGTCATTCCCGCACACGACGAGCCCGGCCAGGGCGACTCGGGCGGACTCCCGGAAAGCGACCGCTGATGGCCCTGCCCTCCCCGAACCTCGACGACCGCCGCTTCCAGCAGTTCGTCGACGACGCCAAGCGCTACATCCAGCAGCGCGCCCCCGAGTGGACCGACCACAACGTGTCCGACCCCGGCGTCACCCTCGTGGAAGCGGTCGCGCACATGGCCGACCACATCGTCTACCGGCTCAACCGCGTTCCCGAGAAGAACCACCTGGCCTTCCTGGACCTCGTCGGGATCACCCTCTTCCCGCCCATGGCCGCCCGCAGCGACATCACCTTCTGGCTCTCCGCCCCGCAGGAGGAGCCCGTGGTCCTGCCGGCCGGCACCGAGGTCGCCACGCCGCGCACCGAGAGCGAGGACGCCGTCGTCTTCGCGACCGAGCGCGAACTCGTCGTGCCCTCATGCGAATTGGCGCATGTCGTCGTGCAGAACAGCGGCGCCGCCGTCGCCGACCGCACCAACGACCTCGACGAGGGCAAGGACGTGTCGTGCTTCGCCGACGCCCCGCGGTCCGGCGACTGCATGCTCCTGGGCCTGAGCGCCGCCGTGCCGCACTGCGCGGTGGCGCTGGAGCTCGACAGCCGGGTCGACGGCGTGGGCGTCGACCCGCGGCAGCCGCCCCTGGTCTGGGAGGCGTGGACCGAGGACGGCTGGGCCCTGTGCGAGGTCGACCGGGACGGCACCGGCGGCCTGAACCGGCCGGGCGAGCTCGTGCTGCACGTCCCCGGCGGCCACGCCCTCTCCCGCACCGGAGGCCGGCAGGCGGGCTGGCTGCGCTGCCGGGTCACCGAGCCGCTGCCCGGCCAGCCCTTCTACAGCACCTCGCCGACCGTCCGGTCCGCGGCGGCGTTCACCATCGGCGGCACGACCGCCGCCGTACACGCCGAGACGGTCCACGACGAAGCCCTCGGCGAGTCCACCGGCCTGCCGGGCCAGCGGCTGCGGCTGGCCAACGCGCCCGTGGTCGGCGACGAGGAGCCGCTGCATCTGCAGACCGCCGACCACGACGGCTGGACCGACTGGAAGGTCGTCCCGCACTTCGCCGCCTCCGGACCGCACGACCGGCACGTCACCCTGGACGCCGCCACCGGCGAGATCGCCTTCGGCCCCGCCGTACGGGAGCCCGACGGCGCCCTGCGCCCCTACGGAGCGACCCCGCCCAAGGGCGCGGTCATCCGGGCGCGCCGCTACCGCACCGGCGGCGGCCGCGCCGGGAACGTCGCCCGCGGCGCCGTCCGGGTGCTGCGCAGCTCCATCCCGTACGTGGGCGAGGTCGTCAACCGGGAGGCCGCCCGCGGCGGAGTCGACGGCGAGAGCGTCGAGGAGGCCAAGACCCGCGCGCCCATCACCCTGCGCGCCCAGGAACGCGCCGTCACCCTGCGCGACTACGAGGAGCTCGCCCGCCGAGCCGCCCCCGAGACGGCCCGCATCACCTGCCTGGAGGGCGACGAGGGCGAGCACGGGGCGTACGCCGTCAGGGTGCTGGTCGTCCCCCAGGCGGTCCCCGACCCCCGCGGGCGGCTGCGCTTCGAGCAACTCGTCCCCGGCGACGCCCTGCTGGACCGCATCACCCGGCACCTCGACGAGCGAAGGCTCATCGGGACCCGACTGGCGGTCGGACCGCCCTTCTACCAGGGCGTCACCGTCGTCGCCACCGTGCACGCCTTCCGCGGCGTCGACACCGACCGCGTACGCCGGCGGGCCCACGACGCGCTCTACCAGCACCTCGACCCCCTCACCGGCGGCGCCGACGGCAAGGGCTGGGCGTTCGGACGCCCGGTCCAGTCCGGCGAGGTCTTCGCCGTGCTCCAGCGCGTACCCGGCGTCGAACTCGTCGACGAGGTACGGCTCCACCCGGCCGACCCGCTGACCGGGAAGCGCGGCGAGGCGACGGACCGCATCGACCTCGACGCCCCGTCGCTGGTGTTCTCCTTCGACCACCGGGTCCGTGTGATCGGCGACGCCTCATGAGGGGATCCGTCGACGGACTGGGGTCCTCCGCGCCGATCGGCGCGATGCTGCCGGCCGTCTTCGCCGACGACGACCTGGCGCAGCGATTCGTCGCCGGCCTCGACGAGGTCCTCGCGCCGATCCTGGGCGTCCTGGACTGCCTGGACGCCTACTTCACCCCGGCGCTGGCCCCGGCCGACTTCACCCACTGGCTCGGCGGCTGGGTCGGCGCGGAGACCGACGGCGCCGAGCCGGAGGAGCGGCTGCGCGCCGCCGTCGCAGCGGCCGCGCGCCTGCACCGCGTACGAGGCACCCGGCGAGGCCTGGCCGAGGCGGTCCTGCTGGCCTTCGGCGTCGAACCGGAGATCAGCGAGAGCGGCGCCGCCGACTGGAACGCCCGGCCGCTGGGCCCGGTCCCCGGCGAACGCCGCCCCCGCCTCCACGTCCTGCTGCGGCTCGCCGACCCGACCCCGGCAGACGTGCACCGGCTGGACACCCTCGTGGCGGCCGCCCGCCCCGCCCATATGCCCTACACGGTCCAGGTGACCGCTTCCGAGAGGACTCCCCAGCGATGACCCGTCAGACCCCCCGCACCGTCTCCGGGAGGGAAGGGGCCACGAACTGCGCCGAGTGCGGAACCCGGGCGGAGCCGAGCCAGTCCTTCTGCGACTCGTGCGGCGCAGTGCTGGGCTGGACGTCCGAAGGACCGGAGCGGACCGAGGCGGCAGCGGCCGCGCCGGCGACCCGGGAGGCGGCGGACGCCGCCGCCGAGCCTGGGGCGGGAGGCTCTGGACGCGTCGCCTCGCCGGGGGAGGGGCGCACGGGCGGCGACGAGCAGGCAGGAGCCGCCCCCGAGACCAGCGGGCCTACCGCGGCGGGCGACGGCCCGGGGAGCGCCGGTGGCGCCGCCCAGGCGCCCGACGCTTCCGCGGAGGACACGCTTCCCGCCCGGCCCGAGCCGTCCGCGGCCCCCGACGACACCGCCGCCCGGGCCAGGTCCCTGCTGGTGCCCGTCGGGGACCCCGAACCCCGGCCGGCGGCACGCCCGTCCGTGGCGCCCGTCCTCCCAGGCCGCCCGGACGCGGACCGCCCACAGGTCCGCGCTCCGGGCCAGGAGACCGGCGGGGACGGCGGCGTGCCCTGCACCTGGTGCTCCACGTCCAACCGGCCCGACCGGCACTTCTGCGGCCGGTGCGCCATGCCGATGTCGGCGGCCCCCGGATCGGCCGACCCTCGGCGCCGGCCCTGGTGGCGCCGACTGCTGGACTTCCGCAACCGGCCGACCCCGTGGGCCGGCGACCGGCCTCGCGTGCGCAGGGGCTTCGGACGGGTCATGAACGTGGTCGTCGGCGTGCTGGTGCTGGCCGCGCTGATCACGGCCGGGCTCCACACGGGAGTGGCCTACGACGCGGTCCGCGACCACTTCGCCAAGCGGGCCCCGATCGCGCCGGACACCGTCAAGGCCTCGCAGTCGTACCCCGATCACGAGCCGAAGCTCGCCTTCGACAAGCTGAACAACACGTGGTGGGGCCCGGGGGTGCCCCAGTCCGGCGCGGGCCAGTGGATCGAGGCCCGCTTCGACCGGCCCACCCGACTCCTGGACCTGGTCGTCACCCCCGGCGTCTCCGCCCGCCCGGACCAGCTCTCCGAGTCGGCTCTTCCCCACCGCCTCGACGCGGTGATCACCAAGGCCGACGGCAAGACCTTCACGCGCTCGCTCACCCTCGACCAGGGCGCCGGAGGGCAGCGCCACGCCTTCCGGGTCGGCGAGGTCACGGCGGTCCGGTTCGTCCTGCGCTCGGCCTACGGCGCAGCCGAGGACAAGCAAGTCGCCGTCGCCGAGATCGAGTTCTTCGGCCCGTCGAACAGCGGCAGGAACGATTGACGGATCAAGGGGGCGATGGGTCGCGGAGGTTGGAGGCCGACGCGGGCGTTCCCGGCTACGGGGGACTCCGTAACTCCGTGTCCCGCTAAAGGCCAGGCCCGGGAGCCGCTTCGGCCTCAGTCGTGCGGTGCGGCGCCGCTGACGCGGTGGTCGGCGTGGCTGAGCGCCTCCAGGACGAGGCGGCGCAGATGCCCGTCGCGCAGGCTGTAGAAGACATGACGCCCCGCCCTGCGGGTCTCCACCAGGCCCGCCAGCCGGAGCTTGGCGAGATGCTGGCTCACCGCCGTGCGGGAGGCTTCGCAGCGTTCGGCGAGGGAGGAGACGTCCGACTCCTCCTGCGCGATGAGCCACAGCAGATGCAGCCGCGTGGGGTCGGCCAGCATGGCGAACACCTCGGTCGCCTCGGCCAGGCGCGCGCTGTCCGGTGCGCGCAGATGCGTACCGGGCGCAGTTGAGATCGGTTCGCGGACGGCCATGCAGCCAGCGTACGGCTCGCACTCCTGGATTCGGCCGCCCTTGGCTCACCGAATCGTCATGTGCGCAGATGCGCACATGAACCTATGCTGGAGGCGTTGCCGAGCCGTTCGGGCAAGGGAGCCGTCGCCATGCTGTCGGTGCTGCGTGATCGGGCCTATCGCCATCTCTTCGCCGCTCAGATCGTCGCCCTGGTCGGCGCCGGCCTGGCCACCGTCGCGCTCGGGCTGCTCGCCTACGACATCGCGGGGGCGGACGCCGGCTCGGTGCTCGGCACCGCGCTCGCGATCAAGATGCTGGCGTACGTCCTCATCGCCCCGGCCGTGGGCGCGGTCGCCGACCGGCTGCCGCGGCGGGCCCTGCTGGTGGGCGCCGACCTGATCAGGGCGGGTACCGCGCTCGTGCTGCCCTTCGTCGACCAGGTGTGGCAGGTGTACCTCCTGATCTTCCTCCTCCAGGCCGCCTCCGCCGCGTTCATGCCGGCCTTTCAGACAGCGATCGCGGACGTGCTGTGCGACGAGCGCGACTACACCCGGGCTCTTTCGCTGTCCCGGCTGGCGTACGACCTGGAGACCATGCTCAGCCCGGCTCTCGCCGCCGTCCTGTTGTCGGCGATGAGCTACAACTGGCTGTTCACCGGCACCGTGGCGGGCTTCCTCGCCTCCGCGGCGCTGGTGGTCTCGGTGGCGCTGCCCAGCCCGCGGCCCGCCGGGCGGCGCACCGGCGCCCTCTACGCCAGGGCCACCGCCGGCAGCCGGCGGTTCCTCGCCGTCCCCCGGCTGCGCGCCCTGCTCGCCCTGGACCTGGTGGTGGCAGCGGCCGGCGCGGTCGTGCTGGTCAACACCGTGGTGTACGTACGAGATCACCTGGGCCGCCCAGCGGGCGACGTCGCCCTCGCGCTCGGCGCATACGGCACCGGGTCCATGGCCGTCGCCCTCGCTCTGCCCCGGCTGTTGGCCCGGGTCTCGGACCGTGCCGTGATGCTGCGGGGCGCCCTGTTGACCGCCGTGGTCTTCGCGGGCCTCGCCGCGATCACGGCGGCGGGGGAGGGAGGGTGGCGGTGGCCGGCACTGCTGGGCGCCTGGGCCGCGTTCGGCGCGGCGTCCTCGATGGTGCTGACGCCCGCCGGCCGGCTGATCCGCCGCTCCAGCGGGCCGGCGGAACGGACCGAGCTGTTCGCCGCGCAGTTCTCCCTCTCGCACGGCTGTTGGCTGCTGACCTACCCGCTGGCGGGCTGGCTCGGCGCCGCGGCCGGACTGCAGGCGGCCGTCGTCGCCCTGGCGACCGTCGCCTGCGCGGCGGGAGTCCTCGCCGCGCGGACGTGGCCGACGCACGACCCGCGACCGGTGCCCCATCTGCACACGGACCTGGTGGCCGGTCACCCGCACCTGTCCGACGCCGTGCCGGTGACAGGGGGTTGGCGCCACAGCCACGATCCCGTTCTGGACGCGCTGCACCGGTGAGGGGCCCGCCGTTCCTGAGCGGCGTCTGGCCCTGGCGCCCGCGGTGTCGGCGACCGGCAGGTCGAACTCCCCGGCGGACGCGATGCGATGACGCGTCGCCAGCCGGTCTCGGGGCACCGCCCGATCACACGTCGCCGGTCCGATCCCGGGCCTGTGGACGTGGCCTGCGCACATGGCCGATCATGGTGTGATGTCGCTCCGTACGTACGAGGTCGATCTGTTCGAGAACTCCCGGGGCCGCTTGGAGGCGATCGCCTACCGGCTGCTGGGGTCGGCCGGCGACGCCGAGGACGCGGTGCAGGACGCGTATCTGCGGTGGCACGCGGCGGACCGGGAGCAGATCGAGACGCCCGAGGCGTGGCTGACGAAGGTGCTCACCAACCTCTGCCTCAACCAGCTCACCTCGGCGCGGGCCAGGCGGGAGACCTATGTGGGGCAGTGGCTCCCGGAGCCGGTCCTCGCCGGAGACCGGATGCTCGGTCCTGCCGACACCGCCGAGCAGCGCGAGTCCGTCTCCATCGCGATGCTCACCCTCATGGAGCGGCTGTCGCCCAACGAGCGCGTGGTGTACGTGCTGCGCGAGGCGTTCGGATACCCGCACCGCGAGATCGCGGAGATCCTCGACCTCACCGAGGCGAACTGCCAGCAGATCTACCGGCGCGCCAAGCAGCACGTCACCACCGACCGGTCCCGCACCCAGGTCGACGCGGCCACCGCGGCGAAGGTCGTCGAGGGGTTCCTCGCCGCGGCCCTCAGCGGCGACACCGAGTCGCTGATCCGGCTGCTCGCCGACGACGCGGTCAGCGTGGCCGACGGAGGCGCCCACGTTCGGGCCCGCAGGTCCCCGGTCGTCGGCGCGCTCAAGATCGCGCGATACCTGCGCGGCGTGTTCCGTACGACCGAGGCCAAGCGAGCCCGCGTCGGCGGCAGCGCCACCCTCCACGCCGCCGTCGTCAACGGCGGCCCTGCGGCGCTGGTCGAGGTCGGCGAGCGGATCCTCGGCGTCGTGTGCCTCGACGCGACCCCTGACGGCGTCGAGGCGATCCACATCCTGGTCAACCCCGACAAGCTGGAACGCATCACACGCCAGTGGGCGGCGTCCGGCCCCCATCGCCCCCTCGCGCAGATGTGGTGACCCACGTCACAGTCGATACCTGTCAGGGATCGCGCGGCTGTCCGGTTCAGGAGGCGAGTCCAACCGGATAGGGAGCCAGCCATGAAGCACCGCATTGTCGTCCTGGGAGCCGGGTACGCCGGAGCCATCGCCGCCGGTCGCCTCGCCAAGCGGCTGCACCGCGACGACGTCGAGATCACCCTGGTCAACGGCGACCCCGAGTTCGTCGAGCGGGTGCGTCTGCACCAGCTCGCGAGCGGGCAGGATCTGCCGAGCCGCCCGCTGCGCGACGTCTACGCGGGCACCGGCGTGCAGGTCCGGCCGGCGCGGGTCGTCGCTGTCGACGTGGACCGCAAGACCGTCGAACTCGCCGGCGAGCACGGCGCCGAGACCCCCGGCGGCGACACCCTCGGCTACGACAGCCTCGTGTACGCCCTGGGGAGCACCGCCGCCGACCACGGCGTCCCCGGTGTCGCCGAGCACGCCCACAACGTCGCCGGGAAGCAGGACGCGCTGCGCCTGCGGGCGCGGCTGGGCGAGTTGGAGCCGGGCGGGACGGTGCTGGTCGCGGGCGGCGGTCTGACCGGCATCGAGACAGCCGCCGAGATCGCCGAGGCGCACCCGGGTCTCAAGGTCGCCATCGCCGCCCGCGCCGGCGTGGGCGACTGGCTCAGCGACAAGGCCCAACGCCATCTGCGCGGCGCCTTCGACCGGCTCGGCGTGACGGTCCACGAGCACGCCGACATCACCCGCGTCGAGACGGACCGCGTGGTCACCCGTGCAGGCGGCCAGATCCCGGCCCAAGTGACCGTGTGGACCGCGGGTTTCACCGTGCACCCGATCGCCGCCGCCACCACGCTGGAGGTGTCCGACACCGGACGGATCGTCGTCGACGGCGCCATGCGCTCGGTCTCGCACCCCGATGTGTACGCCGTCGGCGACGCCGCGCTCGCCGAAGGAGCGGGCGGCAAGCCGCTGCGGATGTCCTGCGCCACGGCGACCCCGATGGCGTGGCAGGCGGCCGACGCCCTCGCCGCGCGGCTGACCGGCCGCAAGGCTCCCGAGACCACGATCGGCTACAGCATGCAGTGCGTCAGCCTCGGTCGCCGCGACGGAATCGTCCAGAAGGTGACCCGTGAGGACGAGGCCACGCCGACCGTCTTCACGGGCCGGACCGGCGCGCGCATCAAGGAGTTCGTCGTCGCGGGCGCGGCCTGGAGCATCTCCCACCCGACCCTGCTGCTGCCGAGCCGCCGCCGGCGCCTCGCGGCAACCGCCGAAGCGGAGCCCCGAATCGCCGCCCTGTGACGCGGCGACAGCATTCGTACGCGGCGGCCGCATCCGCACCCGGCGGGCCGGTCAGGCGGCGCGGCAGAGCACCGCCTGGTCGGCTGCTGCCGCGGCGCGGGCCACGGGCGCCTGTACGGGACGGGCGCCGGTGGCCGCGGCCTGCGAGCGGCTCCGTGCGAAGACGACGAGGCGCAGCACCGCGAACCGCGCGACACCGGCTATGGCGGAGGCGGACAGGTAGACGACCTGCTCGAGCATCGCACTGGGCGCCGCCGCCAACTGGTGCAGGACGAGCATCGCCACGCAGGTCACCGCATACGCGGCCGCTGCGGACCCGGCCGACTGCCCGTGCTGACGCCAGGTCGCGCGCCCGCCCGTGCCGAAGGCGAAGCGGGCGTGCAGCTCGGTGGTGAGGAGCGTGGAGACCGTGGTGACCAGGGCGTTGGCCAGGCCCCAGGGCATCCAGGCGGCGAGGGCGACCACGGCGAAGCTGGACGCGAGCCCCACCCCGCCGCCGCAGAGCACGAAGCGGGCGAAGGCGGTGAACGCGCCGGGTGCTGCCTGCTGTTGGCTCTGCGCTGTCTTCATGGTCCGCCCCTTTTGATCGCTCCCGTTGCGAAACGCGTACCTCCTGGCCTGTCCGGCCTTGGGTCCGTTGTTTCTTACGATGGAAACGCTACGTTGCGTTCATGGTGCTGGCAACTGAATAATTGCGTGAAATCGCCGTCGGTGCAGGTGAATACAGGGAAATCGTTGCAATGATTTTGGATTTAATGCAACAGTGCTTACGCGGTTCATTGCAATGGTTGACGGGTGAACGCTATAGCGGAGACCTCGCTCGCCCTTGCCCGCGCGCACCTTCCTGCGCTGTGGGCCAACAACCTCTGCGCGGATTGACGATGCTTCTCGCAAGCACGGAGCGCACACTCGGCGGCACCGAGCCAGATTGGCCGATGCATGACAGGAGTGAGCGCATGACGAGGGTGTGGAAGAGGGCGGCCGTCGCGGCCGTGACGCTGGTGGCAGGAGTGCTCGCGACGCCCGCCGTCGCCCAGACCGCTGGACCCCGGCAGACCGGCGCATCCACGCAGACGCACCAGGACGCGGGCCCGCGGACCGTCGCCGACGGCCCTGCCGACAGCCGGCCCGCTCCCGGGGCGCGCGTCGCGTACGACGCCGAGGCTCCCGTCGGCTCCTGGGCGAACCCCCGGATCCTCTCCGAGGAGACGTCGTCGACGCCGAGTGCGGCGGCGTCCTCCAAGTGCTACGACGTCGGCGTGTACTACTGCCGGCGCTACGACGCCGGCTGGGGCTACTTCAAGCTGGCGACGGAGCTGGGATCCGATCATCACGAGTACGCGAGAGCCCTCGGCCAGGTCTACAACGGCCATTACGAGGTGTACATGGACCGCTCGTGGAACAAGGGAGCCGACTGGCACGGGCGGCTCAACCTGGAGATCAACAGCCCCACCTGGACCGACGAGCTCTTCGACGGACCGCCGTTCGTGACGCGAGCCTGCCTGTACAACACGGGACTTCGGCAAGTGGCGTGCGGCGCATGGCACTGAAGGCGGCACACGGAAGGAGCGGACCGATGGTGCGACGCACGACAGCGGGAGCCGCGGTGGTCCTCGCCGCCTTCCTCCTGCTCTTCACCCAGGCCTCGGCGGCGTATGCCCTGCCCGGCACCAGGATCGTCTCCATCAACGGCGGCCGCTGTCTGTCCGTGCCCGGAGCGACGAACAACCCCGCGGAAGGCCTCATCATCTGGGACTGCGACGGGTATCCGGACCAGAACTGGTACATCAAGTACGAGAGGCGCAGCGGCGGCGGAATCCCGTACTACTCGATCCGCAGGGCCGACAACGGATACTGCGTGTCCGTAGACGCGGCTCGGAAGGACTGGGGCGCACGTGTCACGCAGTACCCGTGCGGCAGTCCCCGTCTCTACCCTGACCAGTACTGGAACTACCGCTACATCGCCCAGAAGGGCGGGCACCAGTTCGTCAACGAGAACAGCGGCTTGTGCATGGGGGTGGCCGGCGGCAACCCGAACAACCTGGGCGAGGTCATCCAGTGGCCCTGCGGGGACTGGGCCGACCACCACTGGGCGTTCTACTGATCCCGCCCCCGAGGGGGGTGCATTTCCAGCCCGTCCGGCGTTTGAGGACGGACCTCGCGCGGGGGAGCCCGCACGAACGGTGGGCTCGCCCCTGCGGGGTTGCATTTCCAGCCCGTCCGGCGTTTGAGGACGGACCTCGCGCGGGAGGGCCCGCACGAACGGTGGGCTCGCCCCTGCGGGGTTGCGTTTCCAGCCCGTCCGGCGTTTGAGGACGGACCTCGCGCAGGAGGGCCCGCACGAACAGTGGGCCAGCCCCCGGGGGCCCTTCGCACGCCGCCCCGCCCCGCCGCTAGAACCCCTCGCCGAGGACCGCCATGACAGTCATCCAGATCGCGAGCACCGCGCCGTTGAGCCCGCAGAAGAGGATGAACGACCCCAGGGTGATGTTGAAGCGCCGCATGAACGGTGACTCGGGTACGACTACGTCCGAGGGGTCCCGCGGGTCGTAGCTGGCCCGTACGAACGGTGCGAAGCCCAGGTGGGACAGGACGCGGGTCGTGCCGGTGCTGTCCGTGTACAGGTACGCGCCCGGTCTGTCGGTCAGCGACGCTACGACGGTGATGCCGTGCTTGAGCAGCCGCCGCTCGCGGTTCCACGTCCCCACGCAGTACACGCCGGCCCCGAGGCCCACCGTGCCGAGGAAGCCGGTCGGCACGACGGCGACGGCGACGGCCGCGTCCCCCGCTGCCGCGGCAGTCACGCACAGGGCGACGACCCCGCCCAGACAGCCGATCACGAACCGCTTGAGCCGGCGCAGGAACTTCTGACGCCGGGTCATGGCGAACGTGCGCAGGACGACGAGCGAGGCGCCGTCGATCTCCTCGTTCTCCGCGTTCCCTGCGTTCTCTGCGTGCTCCTCGTTCCGCTCGGGCAGCAGAGCGTTCACCCCGTCGGCGAAGACGACGGCCGCAGCCTCGCTCACATCCTCGATCCGGTGGACCGACGGCGTGGCCCCGGCAGGCGCCTTCAGCTCGACCGTGACACTCCGCGCCTCGGCGTGGACGCGGGCGATCGCTCTGGCGGGGATCGTCAGCTCGTCGCCGGGGCGTTCCAGGACCAGTCCGTCCGGCTCGGCGCTCAGGACGGCTCCGCCGCGTCCCTGCAAGACAGGTATGGAGGATGTGATCGACATGAGCGTGATCGTAAGGCGAAGGGGCCGTTTTCGGCACCGGTGTCCGGGGCCCTTGAAGCACCCCCGCGTCGGACGGTTGCCCGCTGACGGACGGAGGGCGAGTGAAGGTGCGCACGTCGTCCGAGGTTTCCCCGGCGAGGACCCGTCGCCGCCGCGGCCGAGCCCCGCACGCGACCGGCCGCCTACTGCGGCTGTGTCGCGATCTGGATCAGGTTGCCGCAGGTGTCGTCGAAGACGGCGGTGGTGACCGGGCCCATCTCCAGGGGCTCCTGGGTGAAGCGGACGCCGAGGCCGGTCAGACGCTCGTACTCCGCCTTCACATCGTCGACGGCGAACTGGGCGAGCGGGATGCCGTCCTCGACGAGGGCGTCCCGGTAGGTCTTGGCGGCGGGGTGGCCGGTGGGCTCCAGGAGGAGTTGAGTGCCGCCTGGCTCGTCGGGCGAGACGACGGTCAGCCACCGGTCCTTCTCGCCCAGCGGGACGTCGTACTTCTTCACGAAGCCGAGGATCTCGGTGTAGAAGCGCAGGGCCTTGGCCTGGTCGTCGACGAAGACGCTGGTCAGATGGATCTTCATGGGGTGCTCTCCTCCGGTTCGGATGCGTCGGGCACGAGCCATCGCTCGGCGATCTGCCGCAGCGGGGCCGTGTTGAGGTCGTGGAACTTGTAGCGCCCCTCCCGCCTGGTCTCGACGAGCCCGGCGGCCTCCAGCACGGCGAGGTGCTGGGAGACCGCCTGGCGCGAGATGCCGAGCTGGTGCTTCATGCTCAGCCGCGAGCAGATCTCGAACAGCGTCTGTCCGGATTTCTCCGTCAGCTCGTCGAGGATGGTGCGGCGAGTGGGGTCGGCCAATGCTTTGAAGAGGTCGTCGGCCACGACCACAGGATAGGCAACCATTCACTTGCCTATCAAGTCGAGACGCAGACGGCGGGCTGACTCGGGACACGACACCGGGAGTCGGCGGGCTCAGGCTCACGCGCAGATTCGGGCGCAGGCTCACGCGCAGATCGCGGCTGGGCGGCCGGACACTGACCGGAGCGATCGGCCTAGGCTGCGATCATGGCTACCGCGTTCCCTGACCTGCCCGCCTTGATCGCTGACCCTCACACCGCGTATACCCGGCTTCGGGAAGCCGGTCCGGCACACCGGATACCCGGCCCGGACGGCGTGCCCATATGGCTGGTCACCCGCTACGCGGACGTGAGGCAGCTGCTGGCCGACCCCCGGCTGTCCCTGGACAAGGCGCATCGCTCTCCCGGCAATTACCGGGGTTTCTCACTGCCCCCGGCGCTCGACGCCAACCTGCTGAACATGGATCCGCCGGATCACACCCGGATCCGGCGCCTGGTCGGCAGAGCCTTCACGCCAGGCCGGGTGGAGCAGATGCGCCCGGGCATCCAGTCCCTGGCCGATCAGCTGCTGGACGCCATGGCCCCTCAGGGGCGCGCCGACCTCGTCGCCGAGTACGCCGCGCCGCTGCCGATCGCTGTCGTCTGCGACCTGCTGGGCGTGCCGCACGACTCACGCCTGGACTTCCGCGCCTGGACCGATGCGCTGGTCGCCCCGGATCCCGACGACCCGGGCGCGGTGAAAGAGGCCGTGAAGGCCATGCTCGCGTACTTCCCCCAGCTGATCGCCGACAAGCGCCGCACTCCCGGCGCCGATCTGCTGACCGATCTAATTGACGTGCGCGACGACGGCGACCAGCTCACCGAGGACGAGCTGACGTCACTCGCCTTCCTCATCCTGGTCGCCGGCTACGAGAACACGGTGCAACTCCTGGGCACCGCCGTGCTGGCACTGCTGGACCACCCGGAGCAGCTGGCGGCGCTGCGCGAGGACCCGGCCAAGATCGAGGACGCTGTGGAGGAGTTCGCCCGCTACGACGGCCCGTCCGCCCTCGCCATCCGCCGCTTCCCCACGGAAGACGTCGAGATCGGCGGGGTGACGATCCCGGCGGGGGAGACGGTCATGCTGTCGCTTTCCTCCGCCAATCGCGACCCCAGCCGATTCCCCGACCCCGACCGGCTCGACCTGGACCGACAGCCCGGCGGGCACGTGGCCCTCGGGCATGGGATCCACTACTGCGTGGGCGCCCCGCTGGCGCGGCTGGAGACGCAGATAGCCGTGAGCACACTCCTTCGACGCTTCCCCGCCCTGGAACTGGACGTGCCACGGGACGAGCTGCGTTGGAGGCCGTCCATGCGTGCCCGGGGGCTGGTCGCGCTGCCGGTGCGGTTCTGACTGCCGTCACCGCCCGATGACCGCGCTGCACTGCCCGTCACGCTGCTACGACCGAGCCGAACGTGCCCGGCGCCGGCAGCCGCGGCCGATCCGGGAAGCGGTGTACGGCCGGGCGGGAGTGCTCCATGATGGGGCAGCCATGCAGTGGACCAGCATCACCCGCTCCGCGCGCCGCTCCGGTCGCAGACCGGCGAGCGGCGTGCCGGGCTGGGCTGTCCGCGCCGGCCTGTTCAGCGCGGTCGGGACGGGCCTCGCCGTCACCGGGCACCATCTGGCGTCGGGCCACACAGTGCCCTGGCGCGCCGGCGTACTCGGCGGCCTCGCGCTGTTCCTCGTCGCCCTGCCGCTTGTGCGCACTGCGCGGTCCCTGCCCGTCGTGATGCTCGCCACCCTCGCCAACCAGGGCCTCCTGCACCTGTGGTTCGAGCACGCGCAGGCAAGCCTGCCCCACCACTCCAACGCGCCGCACGGGAGCGACGGCGCCTGGCACGCCGGACGCCACGGCCTGTCCATGGCCGCCGCTCACCTTCTGGCCGCGCTGATCGTGGCCTGGCTGATGCACCGCGCCGACATCGCTGTCCGGTCCGTCGTACGCCACCTGGCCGGCATGGCCGTGAACCTCCTCGCACGGCTCCTCCCGAGGGGCCTGCGCGCGGCGGCGCGATGCGTGGCGCCGCACCTGCTGCGCGCACGGCCGGTGCCGCCGTCTCAGAGCTCCTTGGTGCTGGCGTACGTGGTCGTGCGCCGAGGGCCGCCCGGCAGACGGACTCTTCCCGTCTGACCCAGCACCTGCCCCGGCAGGCCCGTACCGCCCCGCACCCCCGTCCCCGTGGAGTCATCTGTGTCTCGCAGCACTTGGGCGCGCGTCGCGCGCCGTTCCCCCATCGCCCTCGTCGGAGCCTTCGTCGCCTCGGTCGCGCTCGCGGCACCCGCGTCGGCCCACGTCGAGGTGGACGCGGACGGCGCCCGCGCGCTCGCCCAGAACGTCGAGGTCTCCTTCAGCGCCGAGTCCGAGTCCGCCTCGGCAGGCATCACCAAGCTGGAGGTGATCCTCCCCTCGGGTCTCAACCCGGCCGACATCGGCTACAAGGACGGGCCGAAGGGGTGGAAGCTCGCCCCCACCGACCGGGGATACACCGTCGCCGGTCCCGCCGTGGCAGCCGGCGAGGACGTTTCGTACTCCGTGATCGTCCGGCAGCTGCCCGACGCTGAGTCGGTCGCCTTCAAGACCCTGCAGAGCTACAGCGACGGCCGGGTCGACCGGTGGATCGAGCTCGAGAAGTCCCACGACGACGGCGGCGGCCACGGCCACGGCAACTCGGCCCCCGTGCTGGAGCTCAAGCCGGCTGCCGCCGGGGCCAAGCCGGTGCCGCCCAGCGCCAGCGCCACCACCCCCGAGCCCGCGACCCCGGCTCCGACGACGCAGAAGCCCACCGCCGCGGCGTCGGGGGCGCAGGACTCCGACGCGGCAGGCAAGGAGACCGCGTCCGATGACTCGTCCTCCATGCCGCTCATCATCCTGAGCGGCGCCGTCGTGCTGGTCGGCGCCGTCGCAGGCGTCTGGTGGTGGCGCCGTAAGAGCAGCGCGGACGCGTCCTGACGGCAACCGTCGTCGCCCGCGCATGCCGTGGTGGAGTCCGCCGCGGCACGCGCGGGCGCCGTTGTCCGAGGGGGTGAGCGTGGGCCCGGTGGTGTCTCCGGGCCGGCCCTGGCCGCGCTTCGCTCACGCGCGAGCAACGGCTCCAGCGCCTGGGCAGCGACGCCCGTACGTGTGCCCCTGCACGCCGGACACCGCTGATCGGCGCACAGGGGCTCGCACCGTGTGTCTGCCCGTTCCGCCCTTTCTGCCGCCCTCGGCTACAGGCTCTGACTCGGATTCTTGAGCACCTCCGTCAGAGCGGAGATGCTGTGATCGCCATGGCCGGCGTCGACCGCGCGCTTCAGCAGGTCGTGGAAGGGCTTGTGCCACTCCGTGTCGAGGTTCGCCTCCTTGCCGAGCTCCTCGTCATGAGCGGCTCCGGCCAGGAACAGGTTCACCGAGGACGCGGGCTCGCTGTAGTCGCCGCTGTCGATCTCCTGGGCGAAGACGGGGAGTATCGAGTTGATCATCTCGAACCATTTGACGGTGAACCGGACCATCGATGCGGCATCGAGCCCACGCGCCTGCATCGCCGCCGCGCCCTGGAAGAAGCCGACGAGGGCGGGCAGCAGAGTGCCGCCCACCGCCATCTCGTACAAGGCGGCCAGGTCCGGATCGGCGCCGAGGTAGACGGTGTCGCCGCCCAACACCCGTAGCGTCGAGGCGAACTCCTCGAAGACGCTGTTGTCGCCGCCGTAGTACAGGAGAGTGCCCTCGGCGCCCACAGCGGCCGGCACGTTCTTGATCGCGCCGCCGAGGTAGCGCGCGCCGTGCCCCCGAGCCCATGCGGCCATCTGACGGGCGCCGGCCGGGGAACCGCTGTTGAGGGTCACCAGGGCACGTCCCTGGAGGGTGCCCGCGGCCGGTTTTAGGGCGCCGATCGTGTCGTCGTACGTGGTCAGGCAGGTGATGACCAGCTCACTCGCCGCCACCGCCTCGGCCGTCGTCGGCGCGCGTACGGCGCCTTGGGCCACGAGCGGTTCGGCCTTCGACGCGGTCCTGTTCCAGACGGTGGTCGGGTGTCCGGCGCCGATGAACGCCTCAGCCAGTGCGCTGCCCATCGAGCCCAGCCCGACGACGGTCACGGGCGTGCGGTGGTGCGCGGCCATGTGGTGCTCCTGTCTGCTGTCGACTCACCTGCGGACGGAGAGGCGTCAACGCAGGTTCTTCATGCGGGAGTTGCTGCGATCTCGCCGCGATACCCCTCCATGGTGCGCGGACGCTGACGCATCGACAAGTACCTACAATTCTGTCGGGTACCCACAGTCTTGTGAGGGGAGTGCTGGTGACGAAGCGGAGCTATACCTGCGGACTGGACGCCGCCATCGACGTCATGGGCGGGAAATGGAAGGGACTGATTCTCTTCTGGCTCGGCGAGGGGACGCTGCGCTTCGGCGAGCTGCGCCGCACGGTGACAGGCATCAGCGAGCGGATGCTGATCCTTCAACTGCGGGAGCTGGAGGCGAGCGGCCTGGTACACCGCGAAGTCCACCACCAGGTCCCGCCGAAGGTGGAGTACTCGCTGACCGAGTTCGGCCACTCGCTCAACGCCGTCCTCGCCCCACTCGGCCAGTGGGGCGAGGAGCACATGGAGCGCCTCGAGGCCCTCCCCTAGGCCTGGCGGGCCCGATGGGCACACCCAACGACCTGGCAGACATCTGTAGCCAGTGCGCGTGGCCGACTACGTACTCAGGTCAGGCGCGTCTGCCGGATGCGAGCAGTTCGTCGACGGCGGTGCGGATGGATTCGTCCTGGGTGAAGCCGCGCCAGCCGCCGTTGCAGCGAAGGCGTTGATCGAGGGCGGCGACGCCGATCAGGAGATCGGCGGCCGGCTGAGCCGCTTCGCCGATCTGGGTCAGATGGCGTACGGCCGGGAGCATGACCGGCAGGTAGGCGCCCACAGCCAGGCCCTGGACAGCCGTCGTCAGTGTCGGAACGGTGGTCTGGGTGTCGCCGGTCGCCGCCCACACGGCGTGCGCCGCCCGTACGCTGGTCCACGGGTCGGTGTCGGCCGTCATCCTGCGCATCCGGTCGGCGAAGGGGGCCGCGTGCGAGCCCAAGTCGGCGAGCCTGCGCAAGGCGGGGTGGGGAAAGCGTCCTTCGGTCGCGGCGGGTCCGAGCACTGCAAGGACAGGTCCGGGATCGCCGCCGACCTTCCAGTACGCCCAAGCGGCGAGCTCCGCCCGGATTCGGCCCCGCGCACCGCTGCAGCAGACCGGGCACGTCCTCGGCCGATCCATAGTTGTGCTTCAGCACTGCCCAGTCGACCGCGCTCGTTCCACCCACATGCGCGTGACCGTAACGCCGCACCCGACATCCGGTCGAAGGGCTGACCGATCACGGGGAGCCAGCCGGACCGCAAGCCGTGCGAGGGCCCGGTGGTGCGCGTCGTCCGGGAACGTCTGCTGGCCGGGCTCTGGAACAGCGCGGTCGGCCCTGCCCTCACTCGGACACCGCCACCGAGCACGAGGGCGCCTACCCGGAGAGCTCGGCCCGCCACGGTCGTGGCCAGTTCCCCGACGGGGGCAGATCTCCCGCGATGCCGAGGTCACGCCGCGCGTTCTCGTAGAAGGCGTCGCGCGCCGCACTCGCCCGCTGGTGGGCCTTGGTCCACATTCCGGCGTCGACCGGCCCCTCCCGTACGAGCAGCTCGATGGTCCAGATCGACTCGTGCCAGCTCCGCGCCGCCGCGATGGTCGAGGCATCCCCAACGAGCAGGACCGACTCCCACTCCGTCGCACGGTGGGACTCCGCGTCGGCGAGCAGCGGAAGACCCTCGGCCGGCTGCAACGGATCGGCCACGTCGGCGAATCCGAGTGCAGCGCCGATGCGCTGGGCGGTGCGAAGCTGCGCTTTGACGGAGTTGGCGTAGCGGCCGTACGTCTCGAAGCGCCTCTCGTCCCAGCGCTCCTCCCGCTGCCGCTTCCACCGCCGACGCTCGGTCAGGCTCTGCACGGCGTACGAGCCGAGCGAGCCGACCACGACGCCTATCAGCGCGGGCAGTTGGTCTAACAGCGTCACAGTCTCTCCCCACTGTCTGGCTGATGCCGCCTAGTCATCGCTCCACGGCTGGCATCCCCCTACCCACCCTCGCCATGGAGCACTTCTGCTCGCGCGTCCCGGCGGGCGAACGAGTACCGACGAAGTGCCCGTCCGGATGGTTGACGGCACCCGGTCATGCGGTGGTCGGCGCTGTGGTGATCCACCACACACCACCCTGCCTGGACTACCGTCGGCTGCCCCACGTAAAACATGGATCATGCCGGAAGAGTCTCCCGCCCCTGAATGCCCTGAATCCCCGCTGATACAGAGCCTGCGCACAGCCGTGGCCGCCGCCCCCGAGGACGTGCCTCTGCGGCTGCACCTCGCCGAGCTGCTGCTTGCCGCGGGTCTGCACGACGCGGCTGTGACGGAAGCCGCGGCGGCGTTGCAGCATGCGCCGGGGGACGCGGCGGCGCGGGAGCTGATGATGCGGGCGATGGGGATACCGGCGGCCCCCGCGCCCCAGGCACCCGCGCCCCAGGACACGTCCGCGCCCGCTGAGCCGCTCGCGTCCACCGAGCCGGCAGTCACCGCCGAGCCAGTCGCGCCCGCCGAGCCCGCAGGCACCGCCAAGCCAGCCACACCCGCCGAGCCAGCCGCGCCCGCGCCCGCGGAATCCGCCGCCCCCGACGAGTCGTCCCGCCGCAGCGGATTCGACTGGCGGGCGGCCGAGCACGAGGTCGACGGCATCGTCGAACCCCGCTTCGTCGAGTCCCCGCTCGCCGCCGACGGCAGCGGCGACCCCGGGGACGCCGACGCCTGGGACGTGACCGGCCCCGGCGCCGTACGGCTCGCGGACGTCGGCGGCATGCAGGAGGTCAAGGACCGCCTCGAAGCGGCGTTCCTCGCGCCGATGCGCAACCCCGAACTGCGCAAGCTGTACGGCAAGAGCCTGCGCGGCGGACTCCTCCTCTACGGTCCGCCCGGCTGCGGAAAGACCTTCATCGCGCGTGCCGTCGCCGGCGAACTCGGCGCGAGCTTCCTGTCCGTGTCCGTCAACGACGTCCTCGACATGTGGATCGGCAACTCCGAGCGCAACATGCACGAGATCTTCGAGACCGCCCGCCGACAGGCGCCCTGTGTCGTCTTCCTCGACGAGCTGGACGCGCTCGGCGCCAAGCGCAGCCGTACCCAGCACAGCGGCATGCGCAACACCGTCAACCAGCTCCTCACCGAGCTCGACGGCATCCACTCCGCCGCCAACGAAGGCGTGTTCGTCCTCGCCGCCACCAATGTCCCCTGGGACGTGGACATTGCGCTCCGACGTCCCGGACGGCTCGACCGCACGCTGCTCGTCCTGCCGCCCGACGCCACCGCCCGCGACGCGATCCTCCGCTACCACCTGCGGGACCGTCCCATCGAGGCAGTCGACCTGGGACGGCTCGTCAAGGCGACGGACGGCCTCTCGGGCGCGGACTTGGCCCATGTCTGCGAGTCGGCGGCCGAGAGCGCGCTGCTCGACTCGGCACGCACCGGCCGGATCCGCATGATCGGCATGAAGGACCTGCTCGACGCGGCGAAGTCGGTGGTCCCGTCGACCGAGCCGTGGTTCGCGGCGGCGCGGAACGTGGCGATGTTCGCCAACGAGGGCGGTATGTACGACGACCTGGTGACGTATCTGAAGAAGAGGCGGAAGCTGTGAGCGTGAATCCGTTGGTGGCGCGAGCCGGTGCGCTGCAGGCGGCAGGCCGGTACGAGGAGTCCAAGGCCGTGCTGGCCCCCCACCTCGCCGAGGAGCCGGACGACGAATGGGCCTGGCAGATGCTCGCCGTCGCCCACGAGCGGCTCGGCGAGTACGAGCCCGCGGAGCGGGCCGCCACCGAGATGCTCCGGATCTCGCCCGGGCACGTCGGCGCGCTCATTCTGCTGTCCCGGGTGCTGCTCCGCGTCGGCAGGCAGCCCGAGGCGCGGGCGGCGGCAGAGGAGGCCGTCCGCAGGGCGCCCGACAAGTATTCCTCGCATTTCGCGCTGTCCAGCGTGCTGGTCGCCTATAACTCGGCCCCGCCCGCCGACTACGAGCGGGCGTACGAGGCGGCCCACGAGGCCGTGCGCCTGGCCCCGCATGAGCCGGAGGCCCACCAGGCCCTGTGCTACGCGGCCGTACGCACGGACCGTCAGGACGTCGCGAAGCAGGCCCTGGTCGAATGGCTGCGCCTCGACCCGTCCAACGAGACGGCCCAGGCCATGCACACCGAGGCGACGGCCAACGCCCCGGACGTCACGGCCGCCCAGGCCGCGGAGATGTACTCGACAGGGCTGGCGGGCGCACCCCAGTCCCCGATGCTGCGCAGCGGCCTCGACCATGCCACGTACCGCCTGCTGCGGGGCACACGCTGGCTCGCGCTCGTCTGTCTGGCCGCCGCGGGGGTGATGATCGACCTCTTCGCCACGACCAAGGACCCGATCCTGCGGGAGCTGCCCGTACCGCTCGGCAACCGCGTCTGGGTGCTGATGATCATGGCCGCGATCTGGGGCTTCGGCGCGCTGCTCCGCTACCACCGGATGCGTACCGGAGTGCAGCTCAACATCCGCTCCCTGGTACGCCGCGGCCGCTGGGCCCGGATCGTGGTGGTACAGGCGGCGTTGACCATGCTCTGCGCACTGCTGATATCCCAGATCCCGTGGACCGACCGGAGTGTGCCCGAGGTCCTGTTCTGGGCGGGCTTGGTGGTGCCGCTGTCGACCATGGCGTACGACCGCAGGAAGACAGGGTGAGCTGGTGAGCCTTCCTCGTCAGGAGGGCCCTGACAGCCTGTAGGAGTACAGCCGGTCGATCTCTTCGAATCCGGAGCTGTCGTACAGGCTGTTGGCCGCCGTGCGGTCCCGATCGTCTCCAGGCGGTGCGTCGTCGTCGACGTAGAGGATCACCTCCCTTGCTCCGAGCCCGGCCAGGACGTCGAGCGCGGAGCCGAGCACGGCCCGGCCGATCCCGTGCCCTCGTGCCTCGGGCGCCACCTCGATCCACCACAGGACGCCCGTGCCCTGGACGGGCACACCGACGACCGCCTCGGCGACGACGCGACCGCCCCGACGAGCCTCCAGCCGCCGCGCGTTCTCGCCTCTGGGGTCAGGACCCATGTCCACATGCGACAGGCGAGGCAGCGTGTGGGCGGGCAGGTCGGCACGCATATACCGCCACAGCCGCTCACCGGCGAACCCAGCGCCCTCCAATGCCCGGGCCGTGGCCGGCCGGTGGCGGACAGGGAGAGCCTCCAGGCCGAGGGACAGGGCGGAGGCGAACTGGAACGCCTCCACGCGCCGGGGAGCCAGCTCGGCGACGGCGTGTCGGATCAAGGCATCGGCGGTCGCCTCGTCTTCCCGGCAGTGGAGCCACAGGATGTCGCCGGTGTCGCCCTTCGCGCGGACGGCGTACGAGACGACGCCCACGACATCACCGGCCGCGTTCACGGCCACCTGGGTCGCCAGTCCTTGCAGATCGGCCCACCAGTCCGTGTCGACTGGCGAGCGTCCGTGCAGGGCTTCACCGAGCATATGGCGGTTCGGCTCAGGCTGGCCGGGCAGCCGGTCCGCGTCCACCAGGCGCAGCACATCGGATTCGTCCGCGAGGGTGTACGGGCGCAGCGTCACACCGTTTCCGAGGCCCACCGTCAGGTAGTCGTCACTCATCGCCCGCCTCCCCGCGCCAATCGCCCGGCGAACCTGTCCGGTCACAGCACTAGTGGAGCAGACAGACGACGAGTTCTAACGTTGGTCCATGCTCACGATGCCGCCACGGGTTGAACTACGCCCGCTCACCCTCTCCGACCAAGAAGAGTTCTGCACACTCGTGCAGGCCAGCTCCCAGCTGCACGAGCCCTGGATGCAGCTGCCCGCGACCGCGGAGGAGTTCAAGGTCTGGATGCGCCGTTTCGACGACGGCGCCAACCGGGGCTTTCTGGTCCGGGTCCGCGAGACCGGCGAAGCCGCCGGCATGGTCAACATCAACTCGATCATCCGCGGCCGCTACCAGGGCGCGTCCATCGGCTACGCGGCCTTCGCCCCCTCCGCGGGGCACGGGTATATGACCGAGGGGCTCGCCGCCACCCTGGACCACGCCTTCACCGAACTGCGGCTCCACCGGCTGGAGGCCAACATCCAGCCGGGGAACAAAGCGTCCCTGGCCTTGGTCCAGCGGCTGGGCTTCCGCTACGAAGGGGTCTCGCCCGACTACCTCTACATCGACGGGGACTGGCGGGACCACGAACGCTGGGCCATCACCGCACCGAACCCCTGGACACCCGATCCATCCCTTCCCAAGGTCTGAGTCGCACACCGCGCGCAGGAAACACGATCGAGGGCCTGTCCGGCAGATCTCGCCGGACAGGCCCCTGGCCCTGAGGAGGTTCAGCGCTTGAGCGTGAAGGTGAAGTCGCCGGAGAGCTTGCCGCTCAGCCGGACTGCCGAAACGAGCTTCCCCTCCGTGATCAGTCGCTCGACCTCGGCCCGCGAAAGACCGCAGCCTTCAGCGATCAGTCGCACCGGCCGCACAGGGATCCGCGCCGCAAAGCGGACCGAGACGTCGATCACCTCGCGGTCCAGGTGATCCGATCCGGCGGTGTCGAGGCGCCAGGCGTCGTCCCAGTCGAGGGCGATGCGATTGCGGCGCCGCACGACCGGATCCTGGAGCAGCTCGGCTGCCAGACCAGGGTCGTTGTCATGCAGCCGGTCCAGCAGCTCAGGTCGTACGGAGCGCACGTTCGTCCGCTCCAGGACTGTCAGCTTCGTCGTTGCCCCGCAAGAGGTGCAGAGGGCGAGGAGCCAGGCGTCGATGAGCTTGTGGTGTGCGTTGACGCGGAATTTGCCGTTCGCCCGGAAGCGCTCGGACGCGCAGGTGTGGCAACGGCGGAGGACGAGCGGCAGGCAGGTGGGCACGACCACCCAGTTTTCGAGCACAGAAGTACACCGGTTTCAGTGAGAAGTCCGCAGCAAAAAGCAGCGCGGCGCACATGCGCGACGCGCGACAGATCAGCACTCGGGAGGTCTCACACGGTGTACAACGGCACGTCCTTGCCTAGACGACGTGGTTCGGCAGCACGGTAGTGGTGCACGGCGACGCTGCTCCACTGGTTTTCGAGCGTCGCGCCGCCAGGCTCGGATGGGGTGTCTGCGTAGGCAGCGGCGTGTGGCTGGGCGGGTTGCTCGGCCGCACAGCCGAGTGACCCGCCCAGCTCGCCTGGCCGCGGCGCCGATCCGAGTCGGATCGCGAACCCTCGCCCATAGGCGGCGAGTTCACGGCAGAAGCGGGGTCCGTCCGCCGAGCCGGGATTTCTCAGCCGGGCAGTCCTCGAACGAACTCGGCGACTCGGGTCGCCACCCCTTCTGGAGTCTCCAGGATCATGAGGTGGGTGGCGTCGATCCGGTGGACGCTGATCGTCGGCCGCGTGCGGGAGAGCGTGTCCAGGTCGTCGGAGACCCCTTGTGCGAACCGGGCGCTGAATTCGCTGAACCACTCCATGCCCGGCGCGGGAGGCAGTCGTCGGCCTGCCTGCACCAGCAGCAGTGGGCGGTCGACCCCGTCCAGCCATGTGGTGACACCGGGCGCCCCGAGCCTGTGGAGTTCGTCGAGGATCTCCAGCGCTTCGGTGCGCTCCGGCAGTATCTGCCATGTGCCGTCGGGCAGTGGGCGTGCGGCCGAGCGGGCAGCGGTCTCCGCATGGTCGGCGGGAATCCCGAGCCGGACGGAGTTGACGACCTGCTGCTCGATGTACTCGGGTGGCGCGATGGTCCCGGCCGACGCCAGCAGCCCTTCACCCACCCGTTCGGCGCCGGGGTACTCGGGTCCCCACCAGAAGCCGTCGAGATTCACGGCGGCCCGGGCACCGTCCGGGTGGGCCCGGGCGTACTCGACCGCGACCAGTCCGCCGAGGGAGTGGCCCACGACGACGGCCTCCGGCACGCCGTGCGCGTCGAGTGTGTCGGCGATGTGCCGCACCACGGTGGGGATGGTCCAGGGGGAGGTGCGCGGAGAGCGGCCGTGCCCTGGAAGGTCGACGGCGAGGACGCGGTGCCCGGCGGTGAGCAGGGCGGCCGAGGCGTCCCAGTCGGTGAGCGACCGTCCGAATCCGTGCAGGAGAACCAGTTGAGGGCCTTCGCCCCCGAAGTCATGAACTTGTAGGAGTGTCATCGGGCTTCACTGTAGGAGGCCTACACCGTCTTCGAACACCGGATTCCTGGCCGGACAGCTCGGCGCGCTAGGGGAGTTCCAGTCGGCGCGTCGGCGGCCTCGGTCCGGCGGGTGGCTGCAGACGCGGGCTTCCTCGCGGCCTCGTCCAGGTCGAAGCGCTCCAGGGGCCCGGCGGGCGACCCGCCGCCCCTGGCGCTGGGGCAGGTGGTGCAGGTCGCCGACGTGCGGGCGGAGGCTGCGGGCTTGGCGACCGCGGGCTTGGCGACCGCGGGCTCAGAGGCTGCGCGCGGCGACGTCGCCGTGGGTGGTGGTCGCGTGGATGTCGAGTTCGGTGGCGCCGTCGTTCTTGAGGCTGTTGCTGATGCGGCCGTAGGAGGTGCCGGCGTCCAGCGAGGCCGAGACTCCGCGGGCGGCGCCGACCGAGATGTCGCCGGACTGGGTGCTGAGCACGACCTTGCCGCGTACGGCCTCGGCGATCCGGATGTCGCCCCGCTGGGTGCTGATCTCCGCGGGGCCGCTCAGCCGGCCGACCTCGACGTCGCCGTCGCTCGCAGTGAGGCGGACGCTCGCGGCCTCGTCGATCTTGATCTGGTGGTAGGCGCCGTCGAAGACGACGTCGCCGACGCGGCCGACGGCCCGGAACTCGGCGGCGGCCGCCTTCGCCTCGATGCGGGAGCCGACGGGCAGCTGGACGGTCACCTCGATGGATCCGGAGGGGCCGAGGTACTGGTTCTTCGTCGGGACCTTGATACGCAGGACACCGTCGGCGTATTCGACCGTGGTCTGCTCCGCCGCCTTCACATCGCGGCTCTTCGAGGCCTTCGCGGGCAGGACCTCGACCGTGGTGTCGGCCCGGTCGGCGGCGATGATCTGGACGCGACCCGCGGGGATGTCGAGGACGGCGGCGATCGGGGTGGGGGTGGCGAACTTCTGCATCGTGCTCTCCTTGCGGGGTCGTTGTTTCGAACAATGGAAAAGCTACGTTGCATTCGAAGGTCTGGCAACTGATGCGTTGCATGAGATCTGCATATGCACAGCTCAGAGCAGTGAAATCGTTGCAATGATTCTGAATTTAACGCAACATCAGCCCGCATGCTTGTTGCAATGGATGAGAAGTGAACGCTATGCTGGCGGCCTCAGGGAACATGAAGGAGGGCGCGATGCCGGGAGGCAGGCTCACTCAGCAGGAACGCCAGCAGATCGCGCTGGGGCTGGCCGACGGCCTCGCCTACGCGGAGATCGCCAGAGGTCTCGAGCGTCCGACCTCGACGATCACGCGTGAGGTGATGCGCAACGGCGGCCCCACTGGATACCGCGCGGACCTCGCCCACCGGGCCACGGAACGGCGGGCCCACCGGCGCAGGCCTGCCTCGCCCCGAGGGCCGGAGCCGGTCGCCCAGCCGCACGGACGCGACGCCGAGGCCGTCCGTGAGTACGAGGAGCTGTTCACCACCGTCATGATGGAGTCGGGCCTGCCCAAGATGATGTCGCGGGTGATGGTCTGCCTCCTCACCACCGACGCCGGCAGCCTGACGGCGTCCGAGCTCGCCCAGCGCCTCCAGGTAAGCCCGGCGACCATCTCCAAGTCGATCGCGTTCCTGGAGAGCCAGACTCTCGTCCGCAGGGAACGCGACGAACGCCGTCGCGAGCGCTATGTCATCGACGACGACATCTGGTACCAGTCGATGCTCGCCAGCGTCCGGTCGCTCACCCAGCAGGTCGAGATCGCACGGCAGGGCGTCGGCGTCCTCGGCCCCGGCACCCCGGCCGCCGTCCGCCTGGAGAACGTCGCCCGCTTCCTCGACTTCGTCTCCGAGAGCCTCGCCCGCGCCGCGGAGCAGGCCCGTGAGGTCCTCTACACGAAACCCGAGGCGGCCTCAGACGGCACTGCCTGAGTCCCGTTCAGCAACCTCCCCCCAACCCGTGCCACAGCGCAGGTCGAAGGGGGTTGCCCTATCCGGACCCGGGCGGTAGGCGATCGGGGGACGCTGTGCACACTGGTGTGGAAGTGGCGTGCGGGGGCAAGATCCCCGGCGGTGATCTGGAGACGGTACGGGCGGGTGTGCGGCTCGGGGCGGAGGAGGAGTCCTACGACGAGGAACGGGGCCGGTACCGCTGTGTGCTGGTGAGCGACCAGGACAAGGTCGTGGTCGCCGTGGACGCCTATCTGGGCGGGGCTGACCGGGACCAGGAGCTGTCGTTCATCGGCGACTCCCATGCGCGGTACGCCGTTCTGCCGGGCGGGCTCCCCGGCTTCGAGGCCGAGAACAGCATCGTCTACCTCATGCCCGAGTGCCCGCGCCGGGCCAAGGAGCCCTTCGGGGAGCACCACAGGCTGGTGGTGAGGACCTGGACGTACTTCGCCGAGAGCCGTGAGGAGAAGGCGGCCATGCTCCGCCTCGCGGTGCGGATGACGAACGAGATGACCGAGAAGCTCGACTGCGGCGGCGAGCCGCTGCCCGCGCCCAAGGATGGGGCGGTGCCGGACACCGGCAGGTATGTGCCCCGCGCGCAGGCGAAGGGCACCGCCTGCAACGCGCTCGCCACCACCCGCGTCCCGGCGGAAGGACGCGACGGAACGGTCCGCATCGCCATCGCCGACGGCGGGGTCGTCGGACGTTGCACCCTGTACGCGCCGAAGGAGGCCGACGACGGGTACCGGAGCAAGCGCGCGAAAGCGGGCAGGCCGCTCGTCGAACTCACCAGCTGGCGCGGCGACTGGGCCGGGAACATGAGGGAGAGGGGTTCGGGCCCCGACCCGCTGCCGATCGGCGAAGGCGCCGCCGCCTGGAAGCCCGCGCTGACCGAGCACCGGGCGTGGGCCGTCGCCGAGTGCGGCGGCGAGAACGCCGGCTTCGCCGCGCACTGGGCCGACGACTACCCCTACCGGGAGGCAGGGGAGAAGTATGAGCCCCCGACGCAGGCCCAGCGGCAGGAGCAGCGCGTGCTGTTGAGCGAGTGCATCACCGCGTTCGCGAAGGACCAGGTGCGGCGCGGCGACTGCACGGGGCTGCAGCTGCCGGACACCCGGTGATGCGTGCGGCCGCGCCTTCCCGTCAAATGCCGTGCCCGCCAAGGATGTTGACGGGTTCGCATCGCCGGCACAGTTCTGCGCGGCAGTTCTACGCGGCGGACTCCGGTCCGCGACGCAGCAGCCACCCGCCGAGTAGCGCTGCGCACGCCCCGACAGTGAGCAGCCCGCCGGCGAGGAAGGCGGCTCGCACGTCGGCGAGCCGCAAGACCAGTCCGCCGAGCGCGGCGCCTGCCGCGATGCCTGCGTTGTAGGCGCCGGAGTTCGCCGCGAGGGCGATGTCCGTACGGCCCGGTGCGCACTGCAGCATCGCGTTCTGGGTGGTCATGAACGCCGGCCCGAGCGCACCGCCCATCAGCACCAGGAACACCACCGCCGCCACCGGATCGGCGCCGGCCGCGTACAGGCCCAGCATGCCCACTGCCTGCATGACGACGGCGGCGACCAGCGCGGACTGCGGAAAGCGGTCCAGCAACACCCCGGTGATGCCCACCCCGGCCAGACACGCGGCGCCGGAGGCCACCAACAGGGCGCTGACCGCGCTCGGGGAGAACCCGCTCACCTCGCCCAGGAACGTCACGACGTAGGTGTATCCCGCGAACGCCCCAGCGGCAGACAGGGCCCCGGCCGCCAGCACGGTCCCGAATCGGCGGGCGTCGGGACGGGTGCCGTAGGCCGAGTGCTCTTCCTCCGGATGCGAGGTCGGCAGCAGAACGGCGATCGTCACCAGAGAGACGAGCCCCAGAGCCGCCAGTGCGGCGACCGGCACGGGCCAGCCGTCGTGCTGGCCCAGCCAGGTCCCGGCAGGCACGCCGAGGACGACGGCGAGCGAACCGGCGACGGACAGCGCCCCGACCACCCGACCACGGACCTCGGGCGGGTACAGGCCCACCGCGACGGGCCCCATCACGGCCCAGAACAGGGCCTGGGCGAGCGCGGTCAGCAGCCGCGCCACAAGGAGCAGCCAGTAGGAGGTCGCCAGCGACGCAGCCACACTGGACACGACCAGAGCGGCCAGCAGCCCTGTGAGCACGTGCCGCCGGGGCACAGACCGCATGACATGGGCGAGCGGCACAGACGCGACGGCCACCGTCACGCCGTAGCCCGTGACCAGGAGACCGACCGCCGACACGGACACCCTCAGGCTTTCGGAGATGAGCTCCAGGAGGCCGATCGGCAGGTTCTCCGCGGTGTTGAACGTGAAGGCGGCCAGCATCAGCGCGAACAGCACCGCCGACCTGTGCCATCGAGCCGGCTGCGCTGCGACCCCAGCGCCTGGTCCCGACCCCGCCCGCCGCACTTGCTCCGTGGCACTGTCCATGGACGTACCCCAGCGGGCTCGCCGGTCCCGCCGCAACCGAATTCATCGATGAGATTGATGAGTACGAGGATCAGCCGACCTGAGTACGCCGGCGCAGGCCAACCGGCGCCGAAGCGGCTTGGCTGTACCTATGGACGAGACAACCCCCGCCCTGAACACCGGCCGCGCCGCCGAGACCCGAGCCGTCGACGTGGTGTTGATGTACGTCACGACGTTGGCGGTGGCCCTGATCCCAGTGGCGCTTCTCTTCGGGGGCATGGCCCAGATGGCCGCGGCGGTTCATCCGCAGACCGTGGCGGTCGTCATCGTCGGCTGGTGGGCGTCCTGGACGGCCACACCGCTGCTCGTGGCGGCCTTCCGGCTGTCCCTGAGACACCCCGCTCTGACCACGGCGGGCCGCTGGGCGGGGTGGGTCGCGCCGGTCGCCCCGACGGTCACCGTCCTGCTGTCCCTCGGCCTGTAGACGCCGGACACAGGTGGCATCGCACATGGGGCGCTCAGCACGGCAACCCTCTCTGTACGGGGCCCCTCACCCACCGCCGGTTCGAGTCAGACGCGGTGCGAGGTGCCGCGATTCCGGACGGACTTCACGTACGTCAGGAAGTCCGTGGCCATGGCCAGTGCCTGCTGATTCGTCAGGGCGGAGGGGACGAGGTCTGGCCGGTAGTCCGGGTGCTGCAAAGACATTCCGTTGACCTCTGCCGATGCCGCGGCGAAGTTCTGGTACGCGTTGTCGGTGCACAGATACGAGGTCACCGACGGCGTTTTCACGGCCTTGACCCCGTTCTGGTAGAAGGGCTCGTGCTCCACCCGTCGTCCGAAGTCCCTGTTTCCCTCCGCGAGATCCCGGAAATAGGCGAAGCCGATCTCGTCTCCGGCGATAGGGCGCGGTGCGATGAAGCCCGGACCTTGTGCCCTGGTGGTGCGGCGCATGATGTTGCCGATGAGGAACTGGCTGTCGTCGGGTTGCAGGTAGACCACTTCCTTCACCGACGCCAGACACATGATGCCCGTGCACTGCGCACAGGATTCCAGCGAGGTGTACACCGTCACATCGCTCAGCAGCGTGGAGTATCCGGACGCGACCTTCTCGGCGCTCCTCGGTGTGACGCGCTCAGCCCGGTCGGTGAGGGAGGTCGCGAACACCTTGTGCTCCTGGCGCTGCGGAACACCGCCCCTCCCACGCTTCGGGCTGTCTCCGTCGACCTGCCAGGGTTCGTAGATCTGATTGAGCGCGAACACACGTCGCACGAGTCGTGACTCGGCATGCTCGACCGAACTGTCGAAGAGGTCGTTGTGGTTGAAGTCGTAGTCGATGATCCGCCCTTCGGCGTCTACGGCGAGGGCGGCGATGTTGTGCCCCAGATAGCTGCCGCCCTTGTACAGCCGCGGTTGTGCGGCCAGCAACTGGTTCGCGCGCCAGTCTCCGTAGTCACCGGCCTCGCCGTACTTGTTGCCGTTCCAGTAGTTGAGAATGACGGCCGCCAGGAGAAAGGAGTAGATCCGATGGCGCTCCTGGGCCGGCTCGGCGATCGGCGGCTCATCGAGTCGTACCAGCTCGCTGACGGGCTTGTTCCAGAACGGCTTGAGTCCGCGTGGAATCGACTCGTCCGGTACCTGTCCGTCTGGTGCCTGTCCGGCCGTGTGAGTCTCCGTACCCATGGCGCTGGCTCCTTCATCGCGGGCGGTCGCTCCATCGTCGTCGCCCACGACGGGAAAGCCCTTGCGCAACACCCGAGTGCGGCGGCCTGCTCACCTGATTGGGCGGCACCTGGGGGCGCCAACCCGTGCCGGATGTCTGCCGCGCCTTTTCCCGCGGCCCGGGCCGCGCTAGCGTCACGTCCATGATCGTATGGCTCAACGGAACCCACGGCGCAGGCAAGACGACGACCAGTGCGCTCGTGCAGCAACTGCTCCCGGGTTCACGGGTGTTCGACGCCGAGAAGGTCGGCGAGACGCTCATGGACATCACGCCGGGGCTGCCGACGACGAGCAACTTCCAGCACTGGCCGCCGTGGCGGCCGCTCGTCGTCGAGACCGCCCGTCGCGTACTCGACTACACCGGCGGCACTCTGGTGATGCCCATGACCGTCCTGGTCGAGGAGTACTGGCGCGAGATCAGCTCGGGCCTTGCCCAGTACGCCATTCCGGTACGGCACTTCGTCCTCCATGCCGACCAGCACACCCTCCGCGGGCGCATCGCGGGCGACACCGTCACCGGCCTCAACTCCCCGTTCCGTCTCCAATACCTTGAGCCCTACGCCGAGGCGGCCCGCACCTGGCTGCACCGCGAGGCCGAGGTCGTCGACACCACGCGCCTCACACCCGCCCAGGCAGCCCTGCGGATCGCAGAGGCCGTCAAGGGCTGAGCCACCTGGCTCAGCCGGACGACGTCACCGCGGACCGCACACCGAACCACTGCTCGGCGCCGTACTCCTCGAACCGCTCCACCTCGGTGAACCCCAGCTTCGCCGCGAGGCGCATCGCGCGGTCGTTGGCGGACTGGGTGGAGAGCACCACCGGCTCGCTGGGCAGTACGTCGGCGAACCAGTCGAGTGCCGCCGCGCACGCCTCGGCCGCGTACCCGCGTCCCCACGCCTGCGGCAGGAGCATGTAGCCGAGCTCGGCTTCCCCGCCCTCCGGTCGGACGCGACCCGTACGCTCCGCATCGCGCCGATCGAGCGTGATCATGCCGATCATCGCTCCGTCGAGTTCGATCACGAAAAGGCCAGAGCGCCGACCGGGCGCCTCGGGCATCGCGCGTTCGAGCTCCTCGCGCGGGCGAGAGCCGCCGATGTAGACGCCCACCTCGGGCGATGCGAACAGCTCGACGAACGCCGCACGGTCTCGGGCCTCGGACTCGCGGAGCACGAGACGTTCGGTCCGTATCGGGGCAGGCGGCCAGGCGACGGGTCCAAGTCCATTCATGGTGGGGAACCTATCGCAAGCCCGTGCGAGTGATCCGATGAGTGGACGGTCCCTTCGGCGGTTTTCAGCCGAGCTCCTCGGCCAGGCCGACGACGATGCCCTCGGGGCCGCGGACGTAACAGAGCCGGTAGACGTCCTCGTACTGCTCCAGCTCGCCGACGAGTTCGGCGCCGTGGGTGCGCAGACGGGCGACGACGTCCTCGATGTCGTCGACGGCGAACATGACGCGACGCATGCCGAGCGTGTTCGCCGGCGCGTCCCTCGGCTCGGCGGCGATGGCCTTCGGCCGGTGGAACTTCGCCAGCTCCACTCGGCCATGGCCGCCCGGGACCCGCAGCATGGCGACGTCCTGTCGGACGTCGTCGAGCCCGATGACGCGCTCCGCCCAACGGCCCTCGATCGGCCCTCTGCCCTCCAGCTCCATGCCGAGCTCGACGAAGAACGCGATGACGGCGTCCAGGTCCTCGACGACGATGAGGACGTTGTCCATGCGCTTGATCGCCATGCTGGCCTCCCTGGTGTGTACGGCCACCGTGGCCGGATCTGCCCCTGGGACGGAGCCGACACGCCAGATTCGACACGCGCAGCGAGGGGGACTCAGATCGAGAGGGCCTTGCGCAGGAGTCCGCCGAACTCGGCGGGGTGCGTGGTCAGGCCGGTGTGTCCACCGGGGAAGTGCCGGACCTCCGTGCCGAGACGCTCGGCCAGTGCGGCGGCCGCACGGTAAGGCAGCTCGCCGCGGGAGTCCTGGCCGCAGGCGATCACCAGCCGGTCGGACAGCGCCTCCAGCCGCGGGACGTCCGGGGTGTAGGCCATGAAGCTCGGCACGATCCGCCTGACGAAGTACGGCATGTTGGCCATGGTCCGCGCGGCTCGTGCCGCCGCCTGCGGGGGCAGCTCGATCTCGGCGGCCGGCACGGCGGGATCGCCGTCCTTCCTCAGCCCCGCGGCGAGAACGGTCACCGCCGGCATGAGCCCCTGCGCGCGGAACGTCTGCTCCACGCGGGCGAGGAGCGCGCGATGGACGGCGGCGTCCGGCAGGACCTCCGCCACCGGCGGCTCGTGCACCACGACCCGCTCGACGCGGTCAGGATGGGCGGCGAGCAGGTGCAGGGCGACGATCGCGCCCGAACTGGCGCCGAACACCCGGGCGGGCTCGTGGGGCGACAGCACGTCCAGCAGCCGGAGCGCGTCGGCGGCGTGCTCGGCCACGCGCTGCTCGCTCTCGGGGTCGTCCAGCGGGCTGCGGGACATGCCGCGCGGGTCGTACGTCGCAACGGTCCACTCGGCGGCCAGCTCCTCGGCGACGCCGTCGTAGGAGGCGGCGTCGCCCGCCCCTCCGGGGATCAGCAGCAAAAGCGGGCCCTCGCCGCGCACTTCGTAGTGCAGGATCGCGCCCTTCACCGGCACGCTGCCGATGGTGGGGTGGGTCATGAGGAGTCTCCTTCTCGGGACGGAGGCCAGTGCTCCAAGAGGGTGTGCAGTGCGTCGAGGGCGCGGGTCCAGGACTGCTCCGGCGAGCGCTCGTGCGCGAAGCCGCCGGCGGCCTCGAGGGCGACGAACCCGTGGAAGGTGCTGCGCAGCAGTCGGACCGCGTCGGTCAGGTCGGGCTCGGCCAGTCCGTAGCCGCGCAGCATGCCGTAGGTCAGCTCGACCGCGCGCCGGGGTCCGGGCGCCTGTGCGGCGAGTTCGGGGTCGATCTGGATCGGGGTCTGCGTCGCCGTGTAGCGGCCCGGATGCGTATGGGCGTACTCCCGCCAGGCGTTGGCGAACGCGACCAGCGCGTCCTTGCCCGCTCGCCCGGCGGTCGCCTCCGCGATGCGGATGGTCTTCTCGTCGGCCGCCAGCAGCGCGATCCGTCCGCGCAGGTCCTCCAGACCGCGGACGTGCGCGTAGAGGCTCGCGTCCTTCACGCCCAGCCGCCGTGCCAGCTGCGCCATGGTCACCTGGTCGAGTCCGACCGCGTCCGCCAGTTCGGCGCCCGCGATCGTCACCCGCTCGGCTGTCAGCCCTGCCCGCGCCATGCGCCCTCCACGAGTCGTCCTAGGAGTCCTAGTTATAAACTAGGGGCCCTAGGAAAGCAATCGAGGGCTCGACTCCGAAGGTTCGTCGCCGGGGCAGCGGCTGCGACGTCTCGGCTTCACACGTGCCGCCTTGGGGCCGGCTCAGTGCGCCGGGCCGTGGTACGGAGTGGTGACGTCGTCGTACGCCAGATGCATGATCATGCCGCTCTCGGCGTGTTCGAAGTTGTGGCAGTGGTCCATCCACACACCGGGGTTGTCGGCGCTGAAGTCGATCTCGTAGCTCTCGCCGGGGGCGACGTTGAGGGTGTCGGTCCACCACGTGCTTCCGGTGACCGCCTCGCCGTTGCGCGAGATCACCCGGATCCGGTGGCCGTGCAGATGCATGGGGTGGTCGATGATCCCCCGAGCGGTGATCCGTATCCGCACCCGGTCGCCCTCGCGGACCATCAGGGTCGGCACGGCCGGGGAGAGGCGGCCGTTGATCGTGTCCGTGTAGGTGAACGAGCCTCCGCTGAAGCCGAAGCCGTTGTCCAGCACGAGGTCGAAGTCGCGGTCGTACGGGCCGCCTTCGGGATTCGGACCGGTCCGCTCGCCGTACGAAAGGCGGTGGAAGAGATCGCCCTGCTCCAGCGCGGCGGGTTCCGCGCGTCCATCGGGGCTGAAGGCGAGGGCCGCCTCGTTGGGGATCTCGGAGGTGTCCAGCCGTAGCGTCACCACGCTGTCCGGCATGGTGAAGGCCACGTCGTAGCGGCCGCCGGCGGCGAGGAACAGGTCCGTGCCGGGCTTCAGTTCTCCCGGTTCGCCGATCGGGTTGCCGTCGTGGGCGGTGACCCGGAACGGTGTGCCCCCGAGCAGGATCCGGTGCGGCTCCTTGGAGCTGTTGATCAGCCGCAGCACGACCGGGCGGCCGGCCGGGACCGCGCGGCGCTCGGCTCGGTCGGCGGTGCCGAAGGCCCCGATCTGGTCCTCGCCGCCCGGCCACAGATGGGTGAACACGGTGTGCTGCGCGCCTTGTTGGCCGTCCTCCACGATCAGCGCACCGAACAGCCCGCGCTCCACGGAGCGTTCGGCGTCCCGGTGGGTGTGGTACCAGAATGTGCCGGTGCGGTCGGGTACGAAGCGGTAGACATGCCTCTCGCCCGGGCGGACCGGGTTCTGGGTGACGCCGGGCACCCCGTCCTCCGCGTTGGGCACGTCCACGCCGTGCCAGTGCAGGGTGACGCCCTCGGCCACATCCTTGTTGACCACCGTGACCTCCACCAGCTTGCCCTTTGTGACCCGCAGTTCGGGGCCGGGGCTGGCTCCGTTGAAGGTGAGCGCGTCGACCGTCCTGCCCGAGGACAGCCGTACGGCGCCGTGCGCGGCGGTCAGGGTGAAGCGGGCGTCGGGGGCGCCCTCGCGGGGGCCGGTCAGCTCGTCCACGGAGCGCATGGCCGGGGCCCCGGCGCCGTGCCCATGGCCCGCTGCGTGCACCGAGTGCCCGGCGCGCTCCGGGCCGCCTCCCCAGTCCACCGTCGTCGACTCGCTGACCACGAACAGGCTGCCCAGCGCGGCCGCGGTGACCACGGCGGCCATCCCGGACAGCCAGGGCAGCCGCGCCAGGCGGCCGCCTCGGGAGCGCCGGTCGCCGAGCAGGAGGGAGGCCCCGACCGTCGTGGCCAGGACGAGCGCCGACGCCCCGGCCGCGACCGGCAGATCCTGCGGACCGGGCGGGACGTACAGCAGGTAGAACGACAGCCAGGCGCCCATCGCCGTGGTGTGCGCGGCGACGGCGCTGCGCCGTGCCAGCGCCCACACCAGCGGCAGCGCCACGACCGGCAGGCCGAGCAGGAAGCGGTGGGCGACCAGCTGCCATCCGCCGGTCGCCAGCAGCAGTGCCGCGACCGCCAGCCGGGCGGCGACGACTGCGGCGGTGACGTACAGGACGATCGGACGTCGCCGCCCCTCACCCTGCTGCGGTGCGGGCCGTGCCTGGCGGCGGCCGGCCCGGCGGCCCAGCAGGCCGCCGGTGACCGCCAGCACGAGGGCCAGCACCAGATCGGTGAGGAAGAGAGGCTCGGCCATTACTCCGCGGCCTTCTTCAGGGCATCGAGCCAGGTGCTGAGCGAGTCGTCCAGGGCGGCGGCGAGGCTGTCCCGGTCGGCGTCGACCGGTGCGCCCGCCCAGGACTCGCGGGTACGGACCACGACGCCGTCGCCGTCCTCGGCGAAGGTCCACTCGTGCACGCCGGTGATGCCGTGCGCGGGGCCGCCCCACAGGATGCGGTGCGAGGCGTCGGCCGAGTCGACCGCGTAGACGGTGGAGTCGATGGACAGGCCCGCGGTCTCCCAGTGGAAGGTGGCGCCGGGGGCGAGGGGGACGTCGAGCCGGGCCTCGGTGATGGCGGACTGCCAGACGGGCCAGAAGCGGATCCCGGTGTGCAGCTGCCAGACCCGCTCCAGCGGAGCGGCGATCCGGATGGTGTGGTCGGCGATGACGGGGGCGTTCTCGTCGATGGTCGTGGGGTAGGTCATGTCGGTCCTTCGTTGCTCGGGGGGTTCGGGGGCTCGGGCCGCCGCTGCAGGGGAGTCAGCGGCGAACCGGGCGGCTGGGGTTGGTTGGTTGGTCGGGCGGGCAGGGCGCGGTGGGGGTCCAGCGGCCGTGGACGGCGTACGGGTTAGGGGCCCGGGCCGCTGCTGCGGGGGAGTCAGCGGCGGCCCGGGCGGCTGGGGTGGGCCAGGCGGGGGGATCTCCGCCGGGGTAGGTCAGGCGGGGAACTCCGCCGGGACGGGCCAGGCGGGCGTCTCCGCCGGGACGGGTCAGGCGGGGATCTCGGTGTCGGGGATCCAGTCGCCGTGGATGCCGGCCGGCACCCTGCGGGGGAGTTCGACGGCGGCCACGGTGCTCAGGTCGCTCGCGTCCAGGACGAGCAGCTCCGAGGCGTCGGCCTTGAGGTCGCTGACGATGGTGAGCAGGTAGCCGTCGTCCTCGCCGGTCCCGCCCTCGGCGGGCGCGAAGACGGCCTCGCCGGGCATCCGGCCCTCGCCGTGCGCGAGCAGCTTCTGCTCGCCGGTGCGGGAGTCGAGCTTGACGGTGTGGTAGCCCGACAGGCCCGCGCCGGGGAAGGCGATGGCGTAGCTGTAGCGGTAGTCCGAGCCGGTGTGGGCCTCGTTGATCGACGGGAACTCGGTGACCAGGTCGCCCAGCGACTCGGTGGTGACCTTGCCCGTGGCCGGGTCCATGATCCACCGGTAGAACGTCGAGCCGGCGTCGGGGCTGGTGCCGTAGCCGGGAGCGCCGACCCACCACTTCCACGAGTTCTCCCAGGCGGAACGGTCGAAGCGCGGCGCCTCGAGGACGATCCGGCCCTGCGCGTCGGTGTAGGCGTTGGCGACGTGCAGCAGCGCCGCCTGGTCGGGCGCCTCGAACCAGGTGGTCCGGCCCCCGGCGCGCGGCATCACGCCGATGCGCAGCGGGACGTCGTCGTGCCAGCGGTAGGGGATGCCGGAGTGCTCGGCGTGGTCGAAGACCACCGGCGAGTTGATGAAGACGACGTGCTCGCGGGTGATGGCGAAGTCGTGCATCAGCGAGGGGCCGGAGCCGTCGACGACCTCGGACCTGACGAGAGCGCCGGAGGCGTCGGCCACGTAGTAGGTCAGATACGGCGGGAAGGGGCTGTAGCTGAAGAAGTGCAGCTCGCCGGTGACCGGGTCCTCCTTGGGGTGGGCGGTCATCGAGCTGGTGAGCTTGCCGCCGAAGTCGTAGACGCCGATCGTGTCGAGGTCGGCGCTGACCTCCCAGGGCAGGTTGGCCTCCTGCAGGGCCAGGTAGCGGCCCCCGTGGAAGATGATGTTGGTGGCGGCGGCGCTGACGTCGAGCTCGGTTCCGGTGAACGGCACGCCGTCCAGGAAGGGGGTGCGCACCCAGCGGTTGCGGTACCACTCGGCCCGGCCGCCGGTGAGGCGGACGCCGTGGAGCATGCCCTCGCCGCGGAACCAGTGGGTGGGGGTGATGCCCGGCTTCGGGTTGTGGCCGTTGCGGAAGTAGCGGCCGTTCAGCTCGGGCGGGAGGGCGCCGCGCACCTTCAGCTCGTGGCCGGTGATCTCGTCGGCGACGGGGGTGAAGTGGCCGTTGATGTAGGGCTTTTCCAGGGTCATGGTCATGCCTTTCGGGTGGAGAGAGCCGAGATGAGCAGCGTCAGGGCGGCACAGGCCAGGAAGGCCGCGCCGGGGGAGGGGAGCAGGGTCAGGAAGGACAGGCCGATGGCTCCGCCGATCTGCCGGGTGGCGTTGACGAGCCCGCCGGCCAGTCCGTTGTCGGCGGCCGGGACGCCCGTGGAGGACATCGCGGTGAGCCGGACGAAGGCCACCCCCAGCCCGGCGCCGATGAGGAGCGTCGGGCCGAGCAGGTCCACAGGGAAGCTGCCGTCGGCCGGAGTCCGGGACAGCCAGGCCAGTCCGGCCGCGAGGACCAGCAGGCCCACGGGGAGCACAGCGCGGCCGGAGACCTTGCCGGTGACCCACGAGGAGAGGGTGATCATGAGGGCGAGGGGAAGCTGGGTCAGCCCGGCCTCCAAGGGCGAGTAGCCGAGGGAGCGTTGCTGGTAGAGCGGCAGGAAGTAGAACAGGCCGAGCCAGACCGCGCCCAGCAGCGCCATCAGCACATTGGGCGCCGCCACCACGCTCATACGCGCCGGCAGCAGCGGGTCGGCGGACCGGCGCTGAAGCACCGCGAACAGGCCGAGCAGCGCCAGACCGACCACCGCGAGCGGCCAAGGGCCCGACAGGCCGTAGGTGAGCGCGACCAGACCTGCCGTCACCGTCACCGCGCCCAGCGCGTCCAGGCTTCCGCCGCGTGGCCGGTCGGCCCCGACCAGCAGCCAGGTGGCCGCCATCGCCGCCAGCGCCAGCGGCGCCATCACGACGAACACCGCACGCCAGCCGTACAGATCGGTGAGCACCCCGCTCAGCAGCACGCCCGCCGCCCCGCCGGCGCCGGAGACCGCGCCCCACACTCCGAGCGCGGCGCCGCGCCGCCTTCCGTCGGGGTAGAGCGTCAGCACGAGGGCCAGCGCCGTGGGCGCCAGCAGCGCTGCCCCGACTCCCTGCACCGCCCGGAAGGCGATCAGCACGCCCGCCGTCGGCGCCAGTGCCGCGCCCAGGGAGGAGAGGGCGAACAGGCCGATGCCGACCAGGAACACCCGGCGCAGGCCGTATACGTCGCCTGCCCGACCGCCGGGCAGCAGCAGTGCGCCGAAGACCAGTACGTAGGCGTTGACCGTCCACGCCTGGCCCGTGTCCGACAGCTCGAGCCCGGCCCGTATCCGGGGCAGGGCGACGTTCACGATCGAGGCGCTCAGCACGACCAGGAACTGGGCCGTGGCCAAGACCGCCAGCGGCATCCAGCCGGTGGTGGTGGTCCGTTGCAGTGCGGTGCGGGTCATGGCTCGACACTCGCAGCGGGCGCCTGCCGCTCGCGTCGGCAGTCATCGCCTATACGACTGCCCGCTGCAGACCCTTAGGCGACGGGGGGCCTTCCCGGATTCCCCTCCCGCGCCCGACCGCATAGGTTTTCGGACATGCTCGAGACGAACACGGATGTGCTGATCGGCCGTCAGGACGAGATACGCCAGCTCGACGCCCTGCTCCAAGCGGCGCGGGAGGGCCGGGGCGGCGCCCTGGTCCTGCGCGGCGAGCCGGGCATCGGCAAGAGCGCGCTGCTGAGACGCCTGAACGAGGCCGCGACCGGATTCCTCGTCATGCAGGCGTCCGGCGCGGAGTTCGAGATGGAGCTGCCGTTCGCCGCGCTGCACCAGCTGCTCGCGCCCGTCACCGGCCGGCTGACGGCGTTGCCCGCGCCGCACCGCAGGGCGCTGGAGATCGCTTTCGGCCTCGACACCGGCGCGCCCGATCCGTTCCTGGTCGGCGTCGCGTCGCTGGGCCTCTTGGCGGAGACCGTGCGCGAACGCCCCCTCCTGTGCGTCGTCGACGACGCACAGTGGCTGGACCAGGCGTCCGCCAAGGCGCTGGCCTTCCTGGCCCGCCGGATCTCCGCCGAGTCGATCGCCCTCGTGTTCGCCGCGCGCGAGCCGAGCAGCCTGCCCGAACTGGACGAGCTGCCCAGCCGTACGCTGCGGGGACTCGGCGAAGCGGAGGCCCGCGCGCTGCTGGCCGCAGCGGTCCGCGCCCCGCTGGACGAGCGGGTCCGCGACCGCATCCTGGCCGAGGCGCGCGGCAACCCCCTCGCGCTGGTCGAGCTTCCCAGGACCGCCGGACTCGCCGGGATGGCGGGCGGATTCGCCCAGCCCGACTCGGTGCCCGGCGTCGTCGAGCAGAGCTTCCGGACCCGGCTGGAGCTCCTGCCGCCCGCCGCGCGGCTGCTGGTGACCGTCGCCGCCGCCGACCCGATCGGCGACCCCGCCCTGCTGTGGCGCGCGGCCGAACTCCTCGGCATCGACGCGGCCGCCGCCGCGCAGTCCGTCCCGCTGCTCGAGCTCGGCATCCGGATCCGCTTCAGCCACCCCCTGGCCCGCTCGGCCGCCTACCGCGCGGCGGCCCCGGAAGAGCGGCGCAGGGCGCACGAGGCGCTGGCCGCCGCGACCGACCCGGTCGCCGATCCCGACCGGCGGGCCTGGCACCGCGCCCAGGCCAGCGCCGGCCCGGACGAGCAGGTCGCCGCCGAGCTCGAAGCCTCCGCTGCCCGCGCCCAGGAACGCGGCGGCGTCGCGGCGGCGGCGGCCTTCCTCGAACGCTCCGCCGCCCTCACGACCAGCCCGGTCCAACGCGCCGAGCGGATCCTCGCCGCCGTCCAGGCCAAGCTCTCGGTGGGCGACTTCGACACGGCGGCCGACCTGCTCACCACCCTCCGCACCGACGATCCCAGCCAGGCGGCCAGGGCCGACCTCCTGCGCGGCAGGCTGTCCTTCGTCCGCCGCCGAGGAGACGAGGGCCCCACCGAGCACCTTCTGCGCGCCGCCGCCCGGCTGGCCGCCACCGACCCCGCCTGGTCAGGGGAGTGCTACCTGGACGCCATCGAGATGGGCCTCCTGCTCGGCGGCCTCGACCATGTGGTCCAGGCCGCCAGGAACGCCCCGCCGTCGGGCGGCCCGGCATCCGGCGCGGCGGCGGTCCTGACCGGTCTGATCAGCCTGGTCGGCGACGGGCATCAGGCCGCGGGGGAGATCCTCAGGCCCATCGTCGGCGACGCCGGCCACGAGGTGTGGGCCAGGCGCCCGTCACTGGGCTTCATGGTGGCTGCCGAGCTGTGGAACTTCGACACCCTGCACGGCATCGCCACCCGCGCCGTCGCCGCCGGCCGCGAGTCGGGCTCCTTCCACGCGCTGCCCATCGGACTGGCCATGCAGGCCACCGCGGCCGCGCACACGGGCGACTTCGGCGCCGCGATGGAGCTGATCTCCGAGGAGGAGGCGATCGCCGACGCCACCGGCGCGGCGCCGCTGGTCTACCCGCGCCTCCACCTGGCCGCGATACGCGGGCGGCGCAAGGACGCCGTCGAGCTGTTCGCGTCGGTGGACCACCGTATGAGCCTCAGCGTGCAGTGGGCGACCGCCGTCCTCGGCAACGGCCTGGCCGACTACCCGGCCGCACTGAAGGCGGCGAAGCAGGCGGTCGAGTACGGCGCCGTCGGCACGGCCGGCCTCGCCCTGCCCGAGCTGGTCGAGGCGGCCACCCGGTGCGGCGAGAGCGAGGTCGCCGCCACGGCTCTCGCATCCCTCCAAGAGCGCACGCAGGCCGGCCGGCAGGCGTGGGGCCTCGGCGTCGAGGCGTATGCGCGGGCCCTGGTGACCGAGGACGAGTCCGCCTACCAGGAGGCGATCGACCTGCTCGACGACAGCACACTGGTCGTCTACCGCGCCCGGGCCCATCTGCTGTACGGAGAGTGGCTGCGCCGCCAGGGCCGCCGGCGTGACGCCCGCTCAGCGCTGCGGCTGGCGCACGAGCCGCTGTCCGACCTCGGCGTGGAGGCGTTCGCCGAGCGCGCCGCCGGCGAGCTGCGCGCCACGGGCGAGCAGGCCCGCAGCCGTACGTCGAAGGCATCGGACCAGCTGACGATGCAGGAGGTGCACATCGCCCGCCTGGTCGCCGACGGCGCCACCTCCAAGGAGGTGGCGGCGAAGCTGTTCCTCAGCCCGCGGACGGTCGACGCGCATCTGCGCAACATCTTCCGCAAGCTCGGGCTCACCTCACGCAGGCAGCTGCGAGACCTGCCCGACATCCGCTAGCCGCATGGTGGTGGCCGCGGCCTCGGGCCCGTTCATCGACTCCACGGGGCCGGGCCAGCTCAGCCCGTACTTGGCCCGGTAGGCGCCGGAGACGCGTTGGACGAGCTCGGGGTCCTCCACCGGCTGGAGGGTCGCCGACAGCCGGACCCCGGCCACCTCCACCTCCGTGCCCGCGTGCCGCAGAACCCGCCGGTACCAGGCACTGCGCCGGCCGAAAGCCGAGCGGACGTACGCCTCCCCGTCGAGCACCACCACCCAGACCGTCCGGGCTGACCACCGGCCGTCCGTATGCCGTACCCACAAAACGATCTCCGCGCGATCCATGACAGTGTCCATGGCCCCACCTTCGCCGCGCCGGCACTGCGTACGCGTCGGTGGTCATCACCTACGTAGGCGGGCATCGCCGACGCGAGCGCGGTGCTCTCGCGACGAAGCTGAGTGCCATGACGAACAACGACACGAACCCCGCGACGGCGACTGCAACCGCGACCGACACCCTGACGGCAATCGACACGGCGACCGCAACCGGCCTGCTTGAGAAGGCCCCTGACATGGCGACATCTCACGACACGGGCGCGAAGAAGACCAAGGGCACGAAGAAGACCAAGGGCACGAAGAAGAGCAAGGCCGGGCGGCGGCGCATCGCCAAGGCGCTGGCGTACTTCGCCCTGGTCTTCACCGGGCTCCTGATCCTGGCCGAGCCATGGCTGCTGATCCCGGTCGCCGCCCTTGTCCTGGCGATCTCCCTCTGGGACTGACTGGGCGATCCGCCGCGACGCTCGGGCGCACCCTGACTGAACGAGCGTCGCGGCGAAGGCGTGATCATGCGGTCCCGTCCGGGAGAAGACGGATCAGCGGCCGGTCGTGCCGTCGACGAGTTCGCGGAGGATGTCCGCGTGGCCCGCGTGTCGGCCGGTCTCCTCGATCATGTGGGCGAGCGCCCAGCGGATGCTGGGAGCGGGGCGGTCCGGCCGAGGTCGGGGGACGGGTGCGCCGAGGTCGGCGCACCCGTCGAGAAGGTCGTTCGCGCGCTGGACCGTGTCCCGGTAGCGGGCGACGACATCGGCCACGCTGTCCGCCGGTGCGGCGTGGAACGTCGCCTGCCAGTCGGTGACGTCGTCCCCGAGGAACACCGAGCGCTCGACGAACGTCAAGTGGTTGAGCAGGCCGAGCAGGTTCGTGCCGGACGGCACCGCGGCTGTTCGCACCTGCGGTTCGCGGGCGCCGTCGACCTTCGCGGCGATCGAGGTCCGGAGGTAGTCGAGGAATCCGCGCAGGACCTCTCCCTCGTTGTCTCCGGTCCGGGGCGGCGGGGTGTCGCGGCCGCGGCTGCGGCGCGTGGTGCTGGACACCGTGGTCTCCCTTCCTTGTGTCGGGGGCGGGCGCAGGACGCCCTGTCAGGTGGTGCGGCGGATGAGGAGGACGTGGTCGGTGACCTCGGCGGTGCGCCCCTGTGGTCCGGTCGCGATCCGGCGGGGTGCGTCTGCCCGCTCGACCGTCCATGTCCGCAGGTCAAGGCCGATACCCGCGGCGACCTCCCGCGGGCTCGGGTAGCGGATGTCGGGGTCCTGGTTCCATGACCACGGCGCGGCCGAGCCGTGGTCGACGACCAGCAGCCGCCCGCCCGGGCGCAGTGCGTGCGCGGCCGAGCGCAGGACGGCCGCCCGGTCCAGGTCGAAGGGGGTGTGCAGATAGTGGGCGCAGACCAGGTCGAAGTCGCCGGGCGGGAGAGACGTGTGCACGTCGGCCCGCACGGTGGCGACGCGGTCGCCCAGACCGTGTGAGAGGGCGTGGGCGGCGAGCCGCTCGACCGCCACCGCCGAGATGTCGACGGCGGTGACATGCCACCCCTGGCGGGCGAGCCACAGCGCGTCGCCGCCTTCGCCGCATCCGAGGTCCAACGCATCACCGGGCGGCAGGCCCGTCACCGTCTCGGTGAGGCGGGCGTTGGGCTGCGGGCCGCTGGCTGCCGGTCGGGCCGCGTAGACGCCGTCCCAGAACGCGACCGCATCGGTGGTGCTCATCAAGGCTCCTTGTGTCGGAGTGCGAGGTGTCGGAGTGCGCTGTGTCGGAATGTGCTGTGCCGGAATGCCCTCAGTCTTGCCAGGCGCCTCGCGACCTGGCACGAAATCTTGCGGTTACGGCAAGATGGCCTCATGGATGGCATGACGGACGACGACGTGCTGGACGCGGTGGGTCCGCGCCTTCGTGCGCTGCGTCGTGACCGCGGCATCACCCTCGCCGACCTCGCGGCGACGACCGGCGTGTCGGAGAGCACGCTGTCCCGGCTGGAGAACGGGCAGCGCCGGCCGAGCCTGGAGTTGCTGCTGCCGCTGGCCCGTACCTATGACGTTCCGTTGGACGACCTCGTCGGCGCCCCGCGCACCGGCGACCCCCGGATACACCTCAAGCCGATCAGGCGGTTCGGGATGACGTTCGTGCCGCTGTCCCGGCGACCGGGCGGGGTGCACGCGTTCAAGATGATCATCCCCGCGCCGCCGGAGCCACTCGAACCGACCCCGCAGACCCACGAAGGCTTCGAGTGGCTCTATGTGCTCAACGGACGCCTGCGGCTGGTGATCGGCGAGCGCGATATGACGCTGCCGCCCGGTGAGGCAGCCGAGTTCGACACGTCCTTGCCCCACTGGCTGGGCAGCGCCGACGGCGGCGCGGTCGAGCTTCTCATCCTGTTCGGCCTGCACGGCGTACGTGCGCACGTACGCACCGACCCTCGTCGATCGCCGGGGGCCGGGAGCGGGCGGTGACGGACAAACCCCGCTCAGAGGCGTACCCGCGCTGTTCTGCCAGTGGCGAAGACCGGCGCCACCCGGGCGCGACGATCACTACGGTCGGTCTTATGACGACGAACACCACGCGTCCTATGACGACGATTACCACGCGCTCGGTCGAGTACCCGGCCGACGGCCTGACGATGATCGGGCACCTCGCACTCCCGGCCGGTGTCGACCGCCGGCCCGCGGTCCTGGTCGGGCCCGAGGGGACGGGGCTCAACGACTTCCAGCGCCGCCGGGCCGATGCCCTGGCTGAACTGGGGTACGTGGCGCTGGCCTTCGACATCCACGGCGGGCGCTGGTTCACCGACCCCGAGGAGATGCTGGCGCGCTGCATGCCGCTGCTCGCCGACCCCGACCGGATGCGGGACATCGGCCACGCGGCGCTCGACGTGCTGCGCGCCGAGCCGCGGACCGACCCCGACCGGATCGCCGCCATCGGCTACGGCACCGGGGGCGCCATCGCGCTGGAACTCGGGCGCGACGGCGTCGACCTGCGCGCGATCGGGACAGTCAACGCGCTGACCACGGGCCGACCGGGCGAGGCGGCGCGCATTCGCTGCCCGGTGTGGACCGGGGTCGGGTCGGAGGACCCGATCATGCCGCCCGCCCAACGGGACGCGTTCACCGCCGAGATGCAGTCCGCAGGCATCGACTGGCGTCTCGTGGTCTACGGCGGAGCCCTGCACGCCTTCCACCACCCGCCGGTCGACATCCCGGTCGACCAGACCGTGCTCCCCGGCGTCGGCTACCACCCACGGCACGCGCAGCGAGCCTGGCGCGACGTCGTCGCCCTGCTCGACGAGTGCCTGCCCCTGACGGAGTGATCTGGTCGGCGGCCGCCGACAGACTCGCCATCGTCTGCCAGGCGTATATGCGCCCCCGAGCCTAGTTCTCCGCGTTCAACGCCCTGCGTGCCGCTGTCTGAAAGGCACTTCCCGGTGCACGCTTTCCTTCGACTGCCCGCATATACCGTGCGTCGAAGACTTCGAGGCGGCCTACGCCGGCTTGACGCGCGGCGTCGTGCCAAGCCGTACCCGCCATGTCCAAGGCGTACATCGCCTGTCGCAGAGCATCGGCCGCGTCGGCGACGAACGCGGGGCCCACGACGGTGACTTCAGCCACTGCGGAGCTGAAGGGAGCCCATGCCGCATGGGCTCCGGCCGCGGGCTCGTGCCACTGCTCCTCCACTGCCGTGTCCCCGCTGCGTGCATGTCTACCCGGCACTCCCGTCGGCGCCGTGCCCGTCCGGACCGGGCGTGTCCTGGCCCAAGCCCCGACGGATCGCTATCTCCACGGGGGAGTACGCACCGTCGGCCCTCTCCAGCTCGTACGGCGCGGCCGGCATCAGCGGCGGCTGGGCCATGAGGCGCGGCCGCACCCCATGGTGCGGTTGCGCCGCGTGCACCAGGAATGGATGGCACAGGAAGACGTCGCCCGGCGACCCGGTGGCGAGGGCGAGCGGCCGGTGGTCGGACGACGCCGCCAGGTCGGGCGCGAGGGCCAGCCCGCTCGCCCCGTCCTCGCCGTACTTCTCCAGCGCCTTCGGCACGTCGAGGTGCGAGCCGACCCGGATCCGGGTCGGGGCGTCCTCCTCGCCGACCTCGCTGAAGAGGAACAGCATCAGCAGCGCCCGGCCCTGGGAGCGCAGATTCGTGAAGTACCAGCTCTCGCCCTCCGGCAGATAGCTCCCCTCGATGTGCCAGCCCGCGTCGTCCGGCACCTCCTCGTGCGGGAAGCGCAGCGGGAACGTGCCCAGCGAGTAGCGCGGCTCCCAGCGGCCCGCGCCGACGAGCAGGTCGTACGCGCGGTGCAGGGAAGGGGAGTTGGGCGCGGCGGCGAACGGCCCCTGCGCCATGCCGGCCACCCAGTGCACGGGCTGCGTCCAGGTAGCCGGATCGTCCGGGTCGCAGCCCGTCTCCCGCCAGAGCAGCCGAGTGCAGTCTGCGGCCACGCGGGGCGCGACGGCGCCCTCCAGCTTCACGAAGCCGTCGCGGAGGAAACGGGATACCAAGGTCGTGTCGTCCATGCCCCCATCGTGCGGCGACCCCTGTCCCGACCACCCGACATTCTCCGCACCGCCTTTGTCGGGTGATCACGGAGCATGTCGGGTGTTCACCGAGCTTGGTCGGGTGTTCGCCGAGCGGTCGCCGACCGAGCTCTCCTAGGGCCTCCTAGGGCGTCATCTCAGGTGGCCGGCTCGGTGGGTGGCACGTCGTGGCGGGAGTCGGTGAGCGCGTTCCGCCGCCGGCAGGAGGAGCGGCCCCGCCCGTTTGGCGCGGCGTTGGACAAGGGCGGTCTCCATCCGGCCGATGCCCGGCAGCGCGGCCAACTCGCCGGCCAGGTAGTCGTACAGAGCGCCGGTGTCACGGCACTGGACCATGGCGAAGACCGACGTCCGGCCTGTCGTGACGGCGGCGAAGGCGACCGCGGTGTGCTGTGACAGCGCCTCCGTCACCTCGCCCAGCGCGGCCGGCGCCACCTCCAGCCATAGGAGCGCCTCCACTGGGAAGCCGAAGTGGGAGGGGCTCACGTCCACCTCGAAGTGCAGCACCCCGGCTGCCCGCAGCCCGGCGACGCGGCGGCGCACGGTCGAGGCCGACCACCCGGTGACGGCGGCCAGCCGGGCCACGTCCGCCCGTCCGTCCAGGGCCAGTTCGCCCGCCAGTCGCGCCTCCGCCTCGCCCCAGCCGGACGCCTCGGCAGGGGCTTCCGAGCCGTCTGGCGACTGCGGCGACTCCGGCGACTGCGGCGCGGGGCCGAGGAGGGCCGCCTGCTCGGACGCGTCCAGCGCGCTCGTCCGGCCCGCCCAGCCGCCGACCCCGGCGACAGGACGCAGCACGCACCCCGCCTCTATGTCTCGCATCCCCGGGGTCCGCAGCAGGTGGTCGAAGAGGGGCCGTCCGCCGTCCGATCCCGCGCCCGGGGTGCGGACCATGCAGGTCAGCCGCGTCCCGCCGGCGAGCGGGGCGATCCACGAGGTGTCGTCCCGCTGCGCGAGGGCGGCGGTCAGCGCGTCCACGGCGTCCGGCGCGCAGTCGATGCGGACGAACCAGTCGAGCATGCCGATCCGCCGGCTGTCGACGAGCCCGACCACCCGGACCACCAGGGCCGACCGCAGCCGGTGGTAGCGGCGCGCGACGGTGCGCTCCGGAGCGCCGAGCACGGTGGCGATCGTGCTGAACGAGGCGCGCCCGTCGATCTGGAGGGCATGGATCAGACGACGGTCCAACGCGTCGAGCGTGACGGATTGCGTCACCAGATCTCCTCCAACCGTCGGATCGCGTCGATTCCGGCGACCATACAGCGCGCAAGGGAGCGCCGGGCAGGACGCTGGCGGAGACCACCGCAGAAAGGCAGACCATGTTGACCGTCCTTCCCATCAGGTACGTGGCCGACGTCGAGGCGTCCCGGGACTTCTACGCCGGGCTGGGACTCGCCGTCCGGGAGGAGCCCGGCGCGGCCGTCTGGGTTCGGCTGACTGCCGCCGCGGGCGCCGTCGGCGTTCACGCCGCCGCCGTCTCGCAGGGCCGGCCGCCCGGCGTCACGGAACTGGGCTTCACGACGGACGAGCCGCTGGAGGACGTCGCGCAGCGGCTCGAACGCAACGGCTACCCGTACGAGCTCGTCGAGGAGAACTTCGGCCGCAGCATTCGGGTCACCGACCCGGACGGCGTCGTCGTGCAGATCCAGCGCATCGACCCGGACACCGTCCGCAGGTCGGCCGAAGCCGTGGCCGGCGACTCCGCCTGACCGGCAGGCGCGAGGGAGCACTCAGGCCCCCCCGCCCCCGTTCCCCAGAGATCCATCAGGCACCCGTCCCGACACCCGTCCCAACACCCCTCCCGACACCCGTCACGACCTTCGACCAGCAGGAAGATCCGGACATGGAACCGCTCGTCACACTCGTCGCCGTCACAGCCCTGCTGCTGCTCGCCGGGGCGCTCGGGGCCGTACGGCTCCGTCGGCCGACCGCCGCCCTGCGGGGCGGCCTCGCGGCCATGTTCACGCTCACCGCCGGCGCGCACTTCGTCGGGATGCGCGAGGAGATCGTCGCCATGGTGCCGCCCGCCCTGCCGGCCCCGGGCCTGCTCGTCACCCTCACCGGCATCGCCGAACTCGCCTGTGCGCTCGCGCTGCTGTGGTCGCGGACCGCCCGGGCCTCGGCCGCCGTGCTCAGCGCCATGCTGGTCGTGATGTTCCCCGCCAACGTGTACGCGGCCGGCGGCGACGTGTCGTGGTGGGACGGGCTCGGCCCCCGGACGGCCATGCAGTGCGTCTTCCTCGCGGCCACCGTCACGGTGCTGGTCCGCCACGGCCGCCCGGTTGCGGGGACCTCCGCGGAGCCCTCGCTCAGCTCCCCGCCGCCGCGACCCTCGCCCAGTCAAGGCCGATGACCTCGGACGAGTGGGGGATGGACTGATGGGTGGGGTGGTCACCGTCCCGGGGGCGACCGGGCGCCCTCGGTGAGGGGCGACGTCCCTTGGGGCGTTCAGGCGGCCGCGATCGGGCATGGCGCCGGACACTGGCCCTCGACTGCCGATTCCTTGGGCGCTCCAGACTCTTGACCCAGCCGCGCCGCTCGTCGATCCTTCCCCCTAGAAGTTGCGCGGAACGAGACGCGTGCCGCCATGAGCAACGATGGCGCTGGGCGGCGTTCCCCAGGATGCGAGCTGCACAGGAGAACTCATGGCTCATCAAGTCCGCGCCGTAGTCGCCCGCGGGAAGGGGGCCGCCGTCTCCTTGGAGACCATCGTCGTGCCCGACCCCGGACCGGGCGAAGCGCTGGTGCAGGTGGAGGCCTGCGGAGTCTGCCACACCGATCTGCACTACCGGGAAGGCGGCATCGGCGACGACTTCCCCTTTCTGCTCGGCCACGAGGCGGCGGGACGCGTCGAGGCGGTCGGCGAGGGCGTCAAGGAGGTGGCGCCGGGGGACTTCGTGATCCTGAACTGGCGTGCCGTCTGCGGACAGTGCCGCGCGTGCCGCAGGGGCAGGCCGTGGTACTGCTTCGACACCCACAACGCCAAGCAGCCCATGACGCTGCTCGACGGCACTCCGCTGTCCCCGGCGCTCGGCATCGGGGCGTTCGCCGAGAAGACCCTGGTGGCCGCCGGCCAGTGCACCAAGGTGGACCCGGCGGCCTCCGCCGCGGCTGCCGGCCTGCTGGGATGCGGAGTGATGGCCGGATTCGGCGCCGCCGTCAACACCGGCGCCGTCTCCCGGGGAGACTCCGTCGCCGTGATCGGCTGCGGCGGAGTCGGCATGGCCGCCGTCGCGGGAGCGCGGCTGGCCGGCGCCTCCACCATCATCGCCGTCGACCTCGACGACAGGAAGCTCGACCGGGCCCAGGCCATGGGGGCCACCCATATGATCCGCGCCGCGGGCAACGACGTCGTGGAGGCCGTGCGCGAGATGACCGACGGCTTCGGCGCGGACGTCGTCATCGACGCGGTGGGCCGCCCGGAGACCTATCGGCAGGCCTTCTACGCCCGCGACCTCGCGGGCACAGTCGTCCTGGTCGGAGTGCCCACGCCGGACATGACCGTGGAACTGCCCCTGCTCGACGTCTTCGGGCGCGGTGGGGCGCTGAAGTCCAGCTGGTACGGCGACTGCCTGCCCTCGCGGGACTTCCCGGCGCTCGTCGACCTCTACCTCCAGGGCCGGTTCGACCTGGACGCCTTCGTCACGGAGACCATCGGCCTCGACGACGTGGAGAAGGCGTTCGACAGCATGAGGCAGGGGGACGTGCTGCGCTCGGTGGTCGTGCTGTGAGCGCCGTCCGGGTCCAACGGGTCGTCGCCAGCGGCACGTTCTCCCTCGACGGAGGCTGCTGGGACGTCGACAACAACGTGTGGCTGATCGGCGACGACGACGAGGTCCTGGTGATCGACCCGGCGCATGACGCCGACGCGGTCGTGGCAGCCGTCGGGGGACGGCGGCTCACCGCGATCGTGTGCACGCACGCCCACGACGACCATGTGCGGATCGCGCCGGAGGTCGCCGAGCGGACGGGGGCTCCCCTCCTCCTGCACCCGGACGACGCCGTGCTCTGGCGTATGACGCATCCAAGCCGCGAGCCCGACGCCGCCCTCGCGGACGGCGATGTGCTCGATGTGGCCGGCGTCCGGCTGCACGTCCTCCATACGCCCGGACACGCCCCGGGCGCCGTGTGCCTCCACGCCCCCGAGCTGAGCATGCTGTTCAGCGGAGACACCCTCTTCGCCGGCGGCCCTGGGGCCACAGGGCGCTCGTACAGCGACTTCGGCACGATCACCGCCTCGATCGGCGAGCGGCTGCTCAGCCTGCCCGGCCGGACCATGGTCCACCCCGGTCATGGCGACTCGACCACCATCGGCACTGAGGCGCCGCACTTCGACGAGTGGGTCGAGCGCGGCTGGTGAGCGACTCCTCCCGGATGACCGTGCCCGCCGTCGGCGACGGCGGGCACGGCCGTAGTCGACGGGTGGCGGCGGCCCTCCACGAAGGGCCCTTCCGTCGATCTCCCGACTGAGAGGGAGTTTCTCCATGCGCAGAGAGTTGCGCGTGGAGAAACTCATTCTGAAGCGCACGCGATGGCCGGGGCGAGTCTTGACACGCTCTGGGGGCGCCCCCAAACTGACGTTGCGCAGACCGCAATTAGTTTCCCTATATGCATCGCTGTCGCCCCGTTGCGACGCCGGATCCGGCGCGCCGTACCGGACCCGCATCCTCTGCCAGTTCTCGACGTCTCTTGCGAGGAGCGCCGTGACCATCAGCAATCTGCCGGAGAGCCTGATAGCGACCCTCCCCGGCCACTACTACACGGATCCGGGAGTGTTCCGGCAGGAGCAGGAGCGGATCTTCGAGGCGATGTGGTTCTGCGTCGCCCGCTCCTGCGAACTCCCCAAGCCGGGATCGTTTCGGACCGTGGACGTCGGCCGCGAGAGCGTGCTGGTCACCCGAGCCCGGGACGGCGGCATCCGCGCCCACTTCAACGTGTGCCGGCACCGCGGCGCCAGGCTGTGCACCGAGGAGAGCGGGGAGGTCAAGCGGGCCTTCCAGTGCCCGTACCACGCCTGGACGTACGACCTGGAGGGCAAGCTCGTCGCCGCCCCCAACCTGACCAAGATGCCGGACGTCGGCCGCACCGAGTACGGCTTGGCCCCGGTCCACGTCCGGGAGTGGCTCGGGTACGTGTGGGTCTGCGTCGCCGAGGACGCGCCGTCCTTCGACGAGACCGTCATCGCGGACGTGGAGGCGCGCCTGGGCGAGGTGGACGCCCTTGACCGGTACGACGTGGCGTCCCTGGAGGTGGGCAGGCGGATCGTCTACGACGTGAAGGCCAACTGGAAGCTCATCATCGAGAACTTCATGGAGTGCTACCACTGCGCCACCATCCACCCCGAACTGACCGAGGTGCTCCCCGAGTTCGCCGACGGGTACGCGGCCCAGTACTACGTCGGACACGGCGCCGAGTTCGGCGACGAGGTCAAGGGCTTCACGGTCGACGGCTCGGAGGGCGTGGACCGGATCCCCACGATCTCCGAGGACCAGGACCGCCGCTACTACGCGATCACCGTCCGCCCGCAGGTCTTCATCAACCTCGTGCCCGACCATGTGATCTTCCACCGTATGTACCCCGTGTCCGAGGACCGCACGATCGTGGAATGCGACTGGCTCTACCTCAAGGAGGTCGTCGCCTCCGGCAAGGACGTCAGCCGGTCTGTGGAGCTGTTCGACCGGGTCAACCGGCAGGACTTCGACGCCTGTGAACGCTGTCAGCCGGCGATGAGCTCGCGGCTCTATCGGCAGGGCGGGGTCCTGGTGCCGAGCGAACACCACATCGGCGAGTTCCACGCCTGGGTGGAGGCGAGGCTCGGCAACGGACCGTAGCGATTCCTCCACGGTCGGGCCCGGCGGATCGAGGTCTCACCGACGGTGACCTCGTGGACATCGTCAGTGAGCGGTCCGGGGGTGCGGAGCGACGGTCAGCCCAGGTATCCCATGCGGAAGCTGATCTCGTCGGCGCCCTTGAGGAGGATCGGCGCCAGCTCCTCCATCCGCTCCCGGGTGAAGCGGTACGCCGGCCCGGAGGCGCTGATCGCGGCGATGGTGTCGCCGTCACGGGAGCGGACGGGCGCGGCCATCGCGTGCAGCCCGAGCTCGAACTCCTCGTAGGTCGTCGCGTATCCACGCTCGCGGACCGCGGTGAGCTCCTTCTCCAGCTTGGTCTTCGCCGTGATCGTGTGCGGCGTGAACTTCTTGATGCCGGCCTGGGCGAGGACCGACATACGCTGCTTCGCCGACAGCTGGGCCAGCAGAATCTTGCCGCTGGAGGTGGCGTACAGGGGAGTGAGCTGACCCACCCAGTTGTTCGCCGTCACGGCGCCCGGGCCGTGCACCTGGTACAGGTTGATCGCGTAGTGGGCTTCCATCACGGCGACGTTCACCGTCTCGCCGAGCTCTTCCGCCAGCCGCTCGCAGACCGGGCGGCCCTGCTCGGTGATGTCGATGCGGCGGCTCACCGCACCGGCCAGACGCACGATGCCGAAGCCGAGACGGTACTTTCCCCGCTCGGCCGCCTGCTCCACCAGTCCCCGCGCCTCGAGTGCGCCCAGCAGGCGAAATGCCGTGGACTTGTGTACGTCGATCGTGGCGGCGACCTCGCTCACGCCCGCCTCACCGCGCTGGGCCAGGATCTCCAGGACGGTGACGGCGCGGTCGACGGACTGGACCCCGCCTGCCGAGCCGCTCGCGGATTCAGAAGCTGTGGATTCGTTGCTCATACCGAAACTATACGCAAAGAAGTCAACGCCGAACCGGTGAGTAGGTGGCGGTTTCGTGGAGCCGTAAGTTGCGCGGTCTGCAACCTAGTGCGCCATGTGCTACGCGTACTAGCATGCCGCCGGTATCGACGGCGCGAGCGGAACGAGGCAGCAATGGCGCTCAAGCAGTACGACTTCGTCATCGTCGGTGGGGGTTCGGCGGGCAGCGCCCTGGCGAACCGGCTGTCCGCCGATCCCGGCAACCAGGTCCTGGTGCTGGAGGCGGGGCGGTCCGACCCGCTGTGGGACGTCTTCATCCATATGCCGGCGGCGCTGCCCTTCCCGATCGGCAGCCGTTTCTACGACTGGAAGTACGAGTCCGAGCCCGAGCCCCACATGGGCGGCCGGCGCATCTACCACGCGCGCGGCAAGGTGCTCGGCGGCTCCAGCAGCATCAACGGAATGATCTTCCAGCGCGGAAACCCCATGGACTACGAGCGCTGGGGCCGCGACCCGGGCATGGAGAGGTGGGACTACGCGCACTGCCTGCCCTACTTCAACCGGATGGAGAACTGTCTGGCCGCCGACCCCGACGACGAGTTCCGCGGACGCTCCGGCCCTCTAGTGCTCGAACGGGGGCCGGCTGTCAACCCCCTGTTCTCCGCGTTCCTGGAAGCGGTGCAGCAGGCCGGCTATCCGCTGACCGACGACGTCAACGGCTACCGGCAGGAGGGCTTCGCCCACTTCGACCGCAACATCAGCCGCGGCCGCCGGCTCTCCGCCGCCCGCGCCTACCTCCACCCGGCCATGAAGCGGCCCAACCTCGAAGTGCGGACGGGCGCGATGGTCACCCGCGTCCTGTTCTCCGGCGAGCGGGCCGTCGGCGTGGAGTACCGTGCCCGGGGCGGGAAGACCGTCCGCGTACACGCGGGAGAGGTGATCCTGTCCGGCGGCGCGATCAACACCCCTCAGCTCCTCCAGCTGTCCGGCGTCGGCAACGCCGAGGAACTCCGCGGCCTGGGCGTCGACGTCGTGTCGCACCTGCCGGGCGTGGGCGAGAACCTCCAGGACCACCTCGAGGTGTATGTGCAGTACGCCTGCAAGCAGCCCGTCTCGATGCAGCCCTACCTCAAGTGGCGCCACCGCCCCTGGGTGGGCCTGCAGTGGCTCTTCCGCAAGGGTCCCGGGGCGACGAACCACTTCGAGGCCGGCGGGTTCGCCCGCAGCAACGAGGACGTGGACTACCCCAACCTGATGTTCCACTTCCTTCCCGTCGCGGTGCGCTACGACGGGTCCTCCCCGGCCGGCGGCCACGGCTACCAGGTCCATGTGGGGCCGATGTACTCCGACGCAATCGGCTCGGTGAAGATCAAGAGCAAGGACCCCTCCGTACACCCCGCCCTGCGCTTCAACTACCTCTCCACCGAGCAGGACCGCCGCGAGTGGGTCGAGGCCGTCCGGGTCTCCCGCGCCATCCTGAGCCAGGCCGCGATGGACCCCTACAACGGGGGAGAGGTGTCGCCCGGGCCCGCCGTGGAGACGGACGAGCAGATCCTCGAGTGGGTGGCCAAGGAGGGCGAGACCGCCCTGCACCCCTCGTGCTCCTGCAAGATGGGCGCCGACGACATGTCCGTCGTCGATCCCTCCAGCATGCGGGTCCACGGCCTCCAGGGGCTCCGCGTCGTCGACGCCTCGGTGATGCCGTACGTCACCAACGGCAACATCTACGCGCCTGTGATGATGGTCGCGGAGAAGTCCGCCGACCTCATCCTGGGCAACACGCCCCTGGCCCCGTCCACGGCGGAGTTCTACCGCCACCGCAAGGCCGGGCAGGGACAGGCTCCGGGTGCCCGGTAGAGAGAGGACTGGTCGTTGAGCGCTTGCCTGGACACGGGGGACGCCGCGGAGCCCCGGTACCGCGCCGCGGGCCTGCTGCCGCTGCTGAGGTCCATCCGCTACGAGATCCTGCCCACCCCGGCCACCGAGGAGAAGGTGCTCCAGTGGGCGCCGCCGGAGGTGCCGCTCACGGTCACCGCCTCGCCTGTCAAGGGCCTGGGACCCACGCTGGAGCTCACGACACGCCTGGTGCGGCACGGCTACACGGTGGTTCCGCACCTTCCGGCCCGGCTCTTCGAGAGCCGGGCCCACCTGGACGACGTCGTGGCACGCCTGAAGGAGTCAGGCGTACGGGACGTCTTCGTGCCGGCCGGGGACGCCGATCCCCCGGCCGGCCCCTACAGCGCGGCGCTGCCCGTGCTCCGCCGCATCACGGAACTGGGCAGCCCGTTCGCCCACGTGGGCATCACCGGCTACCCCGAGAGCCATCCCCGGATCGAGGACGACATCACGGTCCAGTCCATGTGGGACAAGAGGGAGTTCGCCACGTACATCGTCAGCAACCTGTGCTTCGATCCTCGCGTGCTCACAGCCTGGCTGGCCAGGGTGCGCCGCCGGCGGGTGACGCTGCCGGTGTACGTGGGGGTGGCCGGGCCGGTGGAGCGGGCGAAGCTGCTCGCCGTGGCCACGCGCATCGGAGTGGGGGAGTCGACCCGGTTCCTCGCCCGCCACCCGTCCTGGTTCCTGCGCTTCGCCACGCCCGGCGGCTACGCCCCGGAGCGGCTGCTGCGCCGCAGTGCCTCCGCGCTCGCCTCCCCGGACATGGGGGTGGGCGGCCTGCACGTGTACACCTTCAACCAGATCGCCGAGACCGAGCGATGGCGTCAGGCGATGCTCGCGCGAGCCCAGAGCTGACGTGTGGGCCGCTGACCGGGACGGCGAGAGGGAGGCCCGCCGGCGCGGCGGGCCTCCCCCTCTCTCCTGTTGTGCCGCGTCGACTTGTGCCGTGTCGAGGGAAGGCGACCGTCTCAGCGGAAGACGACGGTGCGATTGCCCCGGGCCATCACGCGGCTCTGGCTGTGCCACGCGACCGCCCGTGCCAGCACCTGCGCCTCCACGTCCCGGCCCATCGCGACCAGTTCGTCGGGCGTCTGAGCATGGCTCACGCGGACGACGTCCTGCTCGATGATGGGCCCCTCGTCCAGGTCCGACGTGACGTAGTGCGCGGTCGCGCCGACCAGCTTGACGCCCCGCCGATGTGCCTGCTCGTAGGGGCGCGCTCCCTTGAAGCTCGGCAGGAACGAGTGGTGGATGTTGATCGCACGCCCCTCCAACTGCTTGCAGGTGTCGTCCGAGAGGATCTGCATATACCGGGCCAGGACGACGAGGTCGACGTCCAGCTCGTCCACCAGGTGCAGCAGCCGCGCTTCGGCGTCGGCCTTGGTCCCCGCGGTCACGGGGATGTGGTGGAAGGGGATCCCGTAGCCGCCGGCCAGCTCCTCGAAGTCCCGGTGGTTGGAGACGATCGCCGGCACCTCTATGGGGAGCGCGCCGGTCATCCGGCGGAACAGCAGATCGTTGAGGCAGTGTCCGAACTTCGACACCATGATCAGCGTGCGCGTCCGGGTGGAGACGTCCTGGAGGCGCCAGTCGATTCCGTACGCCTCGGCCACCGGCCCGAATCCCGCTTGCAGCACGTCCAGCGCGCCGCCTTCGGCAGGCACTTCGAAGTGGACCCGCATGAAGAAGCGGCTCTCGCGCCTGTCGTCGAACTGCTGGTTCTCCAGGATGTTGCCGCCGCGGTCGACCAGGAAGCCGCTGACCGCGTGGACGATGCCCGGCCGGTCGTGACAGGAAAGAGTGAGCACGAACTCGCGGCCGGGCTTGGGCTGAGCGGCCATGGCGCCTCCACTGGTGCTGATGGCACAACGCGTTGAGTGATACGCAACATGGTGGGTTCGTCTGGAGGCGGCGGTCAAGGGGGGACACACCTACGCGTGCCCGCGGTGAAAGGGGGCGCTCCACCGTCTTGACGCGCGATGCCCGGTGCAAGAAGGTGTTCCATCACAAGCAAGGCAATGCGCTATGCGCAACGCTGACCGGGCATGACCTGCTTGAAGGACCCACATATGGCAGACCTGTATGTCGACGGCGAGTGGCGAGCGTCGGCGAGCGGCCGGCAGCGGGAGATCCGATGTCCGGCCGACGGCAGTCACGTCGCCTCCGTCTCGGAGGGAACCCGTGCCGACGCCGAGGACGCGATCCGCGCGGCCCGAAGGGCTTTCGACGAGGGAGCCTGGCCCCACACCCCCGAACGCGAGCGCGGCGCCCTGCTGCTGCGCGTCGCCGGCCTGCTGGAGGAGCAGGTCGCGGCCTTCGCCCGCGCGGAGTCGCTGGACACCGGAAAGCGCCTGGTGGAGAGCGAGTTCGACGTCGCCGACGTGGTGGCGTGCTTCCGCTGGTTCGGATCGGTCGCCGGCGCCCATGCCGGGCGGGTCGTGGACACGGGCAGCGACGACGCCATCAGCCGGGTCGTCTACGAGCCGGTGGGCGTCTGCGGCCTGATCACACCGTGGAACTACCCGCTGCTCCAGGCCGCGTGGAAGGTGGCGCCCGCCCTCGCCGCGGGCAACACCCTCGTCCTCAAGCCCAGCGAGCTCACACCGTCGACGTCGGTGCTGCTGATGGGCGTCCTGGCGGAGGCCGGACTGCCCCCGGGCGTCGCCAACCTGGTGCTGGGAGCAGGGCCGGAGGTAGGCGCGCCGCTGGCGGAGAGCCCCGACGTCGACCTCGTGTCGTTCACCGGAGGCCTCGAGACGGGACGGCGCGTCATGGCGGCGAGCGCGGCCACCGTGAAGAAGGTCGCGCTCGAACTCGGCGGCAAGAACCCCAACGTGGTCTTCGCGGACGCCGATCTCGACACCGCTCTCGACTTCGCGCTCACCGCCGTCTTCCTGCACTCGGGGCAGGTGTGCTCGGCCGGCACCCGGCTGATCGTCGAGGACTCGGTGCACGACTCCTTCGTCGACGAGCTCGTCCGCCGAGCCGAGCTCATCCGCCTCGGCGGGCCCTTCGACGCCGACGCCGAGACCGGGCCGCTGATCTCCGCCGCGCACCGCGACAAGGTCGAGGAGTACGTGGCGGTGGGAGTCGCGGAGGGGGCCGTGCTGCGCTGCGGCGGCCGCCGCCCGGACGGCGCCCGTCTCCAGGACGGCTTCTACTACCCGCCGACCGTGCTCGACGAGTGCCACCAGGGGATGAGGGCGGTGCACGAGGAGTCCTTCGGCCCCGTGCTGACCGTCGAGCGGTTCGCCGACGAGGACGACGCCGTGCGGATCGCCAACGACACCGAGTACGGACTGGCCGGAGCGGTCTGGACCCAGGACGCCGGCAAGGCCCAGCGCGTCGCGAGGCGGCTGCGGCACGGCACGGTGTGGATCAACGACTACCACCCGTACCTCCCGCAGGCCGAGTGGGGCGGGTTCGGCCGCAGCGGCATCGGGCGCGAGCTCGGGCCGTCCGGTCTCGACGAGTACCGCGAGCCCAAGCACATCTGGCAGAACATCCGCCCACGGCCCCAGCGCTGGTTCTCCGGCTGAGACCCCCCGCACGTCCCCTTCCGTCCCCTTCCTCCAGGAGCCGCCATGACTACTGCCCCGCCCGGCCGTCCGCCGGCCCCAGCGCAGGCCGACGACGACGCCGAACTCGCGGAGTTCGGCTACCGGCCCGAGCTCAAGCGCACCCTCGGGAACTTCCACACCTTCGCCGCCGGCATCTCGTACATCTCCATCCTCACCGGCACGTTCCAGCTCTTCTACTTCGGCTTCGCCAGCGGCGGCCCCGCCTACTGGTGGTCGTGGCCGATGGTCTTCGTCGGGCAGTTCATGGTCGCCCTGTGCTTCGCGGAGCTGGCCGCCCGCTATCCGGTGGCCGGCAGCATCTACAACTGGGCCAAGAAGATGGGCAATCCGCACATCGGCTGGCTGGCGGGCTGGATGATGCTCCTCGCCTCGGTCGTGTCGATCGCGGCCGTCGCCCTCGCCTACCAGCTGACGCTGCCGCAGATATCCTCCGCCTTCCAGATCGTCGGGGACGGCACGGGGCGCTACGACGTACCGGCCAACGCGGTCCTCCTCGCGGCGGTCCTGATCCTCTTCACCACGCTGGTGAACGCCTTCGGCGTCAAGCTGATGGCGAGGATCAACACTGCGGGCGTCTTCCTCGAGCTGATCGCGACGGTCGTGCTGATCGTGCTGCTCGGCGTCAACGTGGTGCGCGGTCCCGAGGTCGTCATGGACACGGCCGGAACCGGAGACGGCCAGCCCTTCGGCTATCTGGGCGCGTTCCTCATCGCCTCGCTCGCCTCCGCCTATGTGATGTACGGCTTCGACACCGCCGCCTCGCTCGGCGAGGAGTCCCTGGACCCCTCGCGCAACGCCCCGCGGGCCATCATCCGCGCGATCGTCGCCTCCTTCGTGCTGGGCGGGCTCATCCTGATCCTCGCCCTGATGAGCGTCTCCAGCCTGAAGGGCGACAAGATCTCCACCGACGGACTGCAGTACGTGGTCATGGACGTCCTCGGCCCCACGGCCGGGCAGGCGATGCTGTGGTGCGTGCTGATCGCCGTCACCGTATGCGCCCTCGCCGTCCACACGGCCGCCGTCCGGCTGGCCTTCGCCATGGCCCGGGACAACAACCTGCCGGGGTCCGTGCGCCTGGCGAAGGTGAGCCCGCGCTTCGGCACCCCGGTGCTGCCGACCGTGATCATCGGAGTCCTCGCCCTCGCGATCCTGGTGGTCAACATCCGTCAGCCGCAGATCTTCACGGTGGTCACCAGTATCGGCATCGTCATGATCTACGTGGCGTATCTGCTGGTCACCGGGCCCATGCTGGTGGCGCGGCTGCGGGGCAGATGGAAGCCGGCCGAGGGCAAGTTCTCCCTGGGCCGCTGGGGCCTGCTGGTGAACATCGTCGCCGTGCTCTGGGGAGCGGCCATGACCGTCAACCTCATCTGGCCGCGCGGCGCCGTCTACAACGCCGCGGCTCCCTACCACTGGTACCTGCGCTGGGGAGCGGTGCTGTTCGTCGGAGTGATCGCGTTCGGCGGCTTCGCCTACTACTGGTTCATCCAGCGTCACCGCACCGGAGTGCTCGCCGAGCACGCCGCCTCGTCCGCCAAGGGGCTGTAGTCGGATCGCGACCCCAGGCGCCACGGAGACGCCGTGCCCGCGAGCTGTCATAACGGCCGCCCGGGCACGGCGTTTTGCCGTGCCGGACACGGATTTCCCGGGCTGGAATCCAGCCCTTGACACCCTCGTCTCGAGCCAGGCAGTGTGTGTTGCGCAACCTGAATCATGTTGCGCTAATAGCAACGGGAGGTTAGGCGATGGCAGGGCCGCAGGTGGTAATCGTCGGAGCCGGTGTGGTGGGAGCGGCACTGGCCGACGAGCTGTCCTCCCGGGGGTGGGACAAGGTGACCGTCGTCGACCAGGGGCCCTTGCCGGTCACCGGCGGCTCGTCGTCCCACGCCCCGGGGCTGGTTTTCCAGGTCAACCCGTCGAAGGCCATGACCGAGATGGCCCGGTACACCGTCGAGAAGCTCTCCTCCCTGGAAGTCGACGGCCGGGCGTGCTTCGACCAGGTCGGCGGCCTGGAGGTGGCCACCACCCCCGAACGCCTGAAGGAGCTGCGCCGGCGGCACGGCTGGGTCACGTCATGGGGCGTCGAGGCCCGCCTGCTGACCCCCGAGGAGTGCGTCGAGCTGCACCCGCTGCTGGCGCCCGAGCGGGTCCTGGGAGGCCTGCACGTCCCCACGGACGGCCTCGCCAAGGCCGTCCTCGCGGTGGACGCCCAGCTCGCGCGGGCCAGGGAGCGCGGGGTGCGCCTCCTGCCCCGGCACGAGGTGCTCGACGTCCGCACGAGCGAGGAGTCCGGACGAGAGCGGGTCATCGCGGTCGTCACCGACCAGGGCGAGATCCCCGCCGACATCGTGGTGTGCTGCGCCGGTATCTGGGGCCCCAAGGTGGCCCGCATGGTCGGCATGAACCTGCCCCTGACCCCGCTCGCCCACCAGCTGGCCTGGACGGGCCCCGTCCCGGCGCTCGCCGGCCAGAGCGAGGAGGCCGTCCGGCCGATCCTGCGCCACCAGGACGCGGACCTCTACTACCGCGACCGCTACGACCGGCTCGGCATCGGCTACTACGGCCACCGGCCCATGCCGGTGTCCGCCGACGACATCGTCTCGTTCGACGACGCGGAGGAGATGCCCTCCGTGCTGCGCTTCACCGAGGACGACTTCGCCGAGGCGTGGACGCAGACGCGGGACCTGCTGCCCTGTACGCGTGAGGCCAAGGTGGAGGAAGGCATCAACGGCCTCTTCTCCTTCACCACCGACGGTATGCCGCTGCTCGGCGAGTCGCCCGACGTCAAGGGCTTCTGGGTCGCCGAGGCCGTGTGGGTCACCCACTCCGCCGGGGTGGGCAGGGCCATGGCGGAGTGGCTCGTCGACGGCCACTGCTCGACCTTCGACCTGCACGAGTGCGACGTCAACCGCTTCGAGGAGCACCAGCTCGCGCCCGACTACGTCCTGGCCCGCGACTGCCAGAACTTCGTCGAGGTCTACGACATCCTCCACCCGCTCCAGCCGCCGGGCGCCCCGCGGCCGATGCGCACCAGCCCCTTCCACGAGCGCCAGCGCGAACTCGGCGCGGTGTTCCTGGAGGCGTCCGGCTGGGAGCGTCCGCAGTGGTACGAGGCCAACGAGTCCCTGGTCGCGGGCCGGGACATCCCGACCCCGAACGAGTGGGCGGCCCGACACTGGTCCCCGATCGTCGCCGCGGAGGCCCAGGCCACACGGGAGAGCGTCGCCCTGTACGACATGACGGCGCTCAAGCGCATCGAGGTCGCCGGACGCGGCGCGGGCGCCTTCCTCCAGCGGCTCACCACCGGCAACGTCGACCGGGCCGTCGGCTCCGTGACGTACGCCCTGATGCTCGACGAGGACGGCGGTATCCGCAGCGACATCACCGTCGCCCGGCTCGGCCGCGACCGCTTCCAGGTCGGCGGCAACGGCAACCTCGACATCGTCTGGTTCCAGAGCCACGCCCCCGCCGACGGCTCCGTCGCCGTCCGCGACATCACCGCCGGCACCTGCTGCATCGGCCTGTGGGGCCCCAAGGCGCGCGATGTGCTCCAGCCGCTGACCCGGGACGACTTCTCCAACGCGGGACTGCGCTACTTCCAGGCCAAGCGGACCCACATCGGAGCCGTGCCGGTCACCGCCCTGCGTCTGAGCTATGTGGGCGAGCTGGGATGGGAGCTGTACACCACGGCGGACATGGGCCTCAAGCTCTGGGACACCCTCTGGGAGGCGGCGCGCCCGCACGGCGGGATCGCCGCGGGCCGGGGCGCCTTCAACAGCCTGCGGCTGGAGAAGGGGTACCGCTCCTTCGGCGCCGACATGACCTATGAGCACGATCCGTACGAGGCGGGCCTGGCCTTCGCGGTCAAGACCGCCAAGGGCGACTTCGTCGGACGTGCCGCCCTGGAGCGGCGCGCCGAGTCGGTGACCCGCCGCCTGGCCTGTCTCACCGTCGACGACCCGCACGACGTCGTGATGGGCAAGGAGCCGGTGTACGACGGAGCGGCCTGCGTCGGGTACGTCACCAGCGCCGCGTACGGCTACACCATCGGCAAGGGCATCGCCTACGCCTGGCTGCCCGCGGGCCTCTGCACGCCCGGCAAGGCCCTCGACATCGGCTACTTCGGCGAGCGCGTACGGGCGGTCGTGGCCGAGGAGCCCCTCTTCGACCCCTCCATGAGCCGCCTGCGCGGCTGAGCCCTCCCGTTGCGCCTGCTCGGGCCCCTGAAGGGAAGCATGTGACCGCACAGATCCTCGACGGCCGCCGGACCGCGGCCGCCGTCCGTACCCAGCCCGCCGACCGGCGCCCCCGCTACCCGGCCCTCGCAGGAGGCATGTCATGACGCCTCGTACCCCCGGTGCGGACATCCCCGAGCACCCGGACTGGCTCTGGCGCACCCCCGCCCCGAAGAAGTCCTACGACGTGGTGATCGTCGGCGGAGGCGGGCACGGTCTGGCCACCGCCCACTACCTGGCGAAGAACCACGGCATCACCGATGTGGCCGTGCTGGAGCGGGGCTGGCTGGGCGGCGGGAACATGGCCCGCAACACCACCATCATCCGCTCCAACTACCTGTGGGACGAGAGCGCCGGCATCTACGAGCACGCACTGAAGCTGTGGGAAGGCCTGGAGGAGGAGCTCGACTACCCCATCCTGTTCTCCCAGCGCGGTGTGCTCAACCTCGCCCACAGCCTCCAGGACGTCCGCGACAGCGTGCGGCGCGTGGAGGCCAACCGGCTCAACGGCGTCGACGCCGAATGGCTGGACCCCCAGCAGGTCAAAGAGGTCTGCCCGATCGTCAACGTCTCGCCCGATGTGCGCTACCCCGTCATGGGAGCCACCTACCAGCCGAGGGCGGGCATCGCCAAGCACGACTACGTGGCCTGGGGACTGGCCCGCTCCGCCGACGCCGCCGGGGTCGACCTGATCCAGAACTGCGAGGTCACCGGCCTCGACGTGCGCGACGGACGGGTGGTCGGCGTCCAGACCTCGCTGGGGACGATCGCCGCCGGCAAGGTGGCGCTCTGCGCGGCCGGGCACTCCTCGGTGCTGGCGCGGATGGCGGGCTTCGACCTGCCGCTCCAGAGCCACCCCCTCCAGGCTCTCGTCTCCGAGCTTCTGGAGCCCGTCCACCCCACCGTGGTGATGTCGAACGCCGTGCACGTGTACGTCAGTCAGGCGCACAAGGGCGAGCTCGTCATGGGCGCCGGCATCGACGCGTACAACGCGTACACCCAGCGTGGAGCGTTCCACATCATCGAGCACCAGATGGCCGCGGCCCTCGAGCTCTTCCCCGTCTTCGCCCGCGCGCACGTCCTGCGCACCTGGGGCGGCATCGTCGACGTCAGCCCGGACGCCTCGCCGATCGTCGGACTCACCCCCGTCGAGAACCTGTACCTCAACTGCGGCTGGGGCACCGGTGGATTCAAGGCCACCCCCGGCGTCGGGTCGGTCTTCGCCCACACGATCGCCCACGACGCGCCGCACCCGCTGAACCAGCCCTTTTCCCTGGAACGCTTCACCACTGGCGCGCTCGTCGACGAGCACGGCGCGGCAGCGGTGGCCCACTGAGGAGCCAGACATGGTGCTCATCTCCTGCCCCTGGTGCGGGCCACGCGACGAAGCCGAGTTCCACTACGGCGGCCAGGCGCACCTGCCCTACCCCGAGGACCCCGCCGCCCTGACCGACGAGGAATGGGCCCGCTACCTCTTCTTCCGCGACAACCCCAAAGGACCCTTCGCCGAGCGGTGGAGCCACGCGCAGGGCTGCCGCAGATGGTTCAACGCCGTCCGGGACACGGCGACCAACGAATTCCTCGCCGTGTACCGGATCGGCGAGCCGAGGCCGGTGATCGCATGACCTCGCAGCCCTTCCGCCTGCCCGACCGCGGACGCGTCGCGCGCGACGAGACCCTGTGCTTCGTCTTCGACGGCGTCTCCTACGAGGGACACCGGGGCGACACACTCGCCTCGGCCCTCCTCGCCAACGGCGTCCACCAGGCGGGCACGAGTGTGAAGCTCGGCCGGCCCCGCGGCGTCTTCGCCGCGGGCAGCGAGGAGCCCAACGCCGTCGTCCAGATCGAGGCCCCCTTCATGGAGCCCATGCTGACCGCGACGACCGTCGAGCTGTACGACGGCCTCGTCGCCGGCAGCCTGCCCGGCCAGGGACGGCTCTCCACCGAGCCGGACCCCGCCCGCTACGACGCCGTGCACGCCCACTGCGACGTCCTCGTCGTCGGCGCGGGTCCCGCGGGCCTCGCGGCCGCGAACGCGGCTGCGGCCGCAGGCGCGCGCGTGATCCTCGCCGACGAGCAGCCCGAGCCCGGCGGCAGCCTGCTGGGCACCGGAGAACGACTGGACGGAGCTCCAGGAGCCGACTGGGCCGCGGACGTCGTGCGCGACCTCGAGGCGACGCCCGAGGTCCGCGTGCTGCGGCGCACCACCGTCTTCGGCCACTACGACGACAACTATCTGCTCGCCGTCGAGCGGCGCACCAACCACCTGGGCTGGCGCGCCCCCGACCACGAGGCGCGGGAGCGGGTCTGGCGGATCAGGGCGCAGCGGGTGATCCTGGCGACCGGGGCGTACGAGCGCTCCCTGGCCTTCGCGGGCAACGACCGGCCGGGTGTGATGCTCGCCGGAGCGGCGCGCACGTACGCGGCGCGCTACGGCGTCGCGGCCGGACGCCGGGCGGTCGTGTTCACCGCCAACGACAGCGCCTACGAGGCGGCTCTGGACCTGGCCGCCGCCGGAGTGGAGATCGCCGCGATCGTCGACGCCCGCACCCGGCTGGGGGAGTGGTCGCGCCGCGCCGAGGAGGCTGGCATCGACGTCCTCCCGGGCCATGTCGTCATCGGCACGACCGGCGACCCGAGGGTGACGTCCGTGACCGTCGCGGCGGCCGGCGACCCGGATGCGGCCCGGCGGATCGACGCCGACCTGCTGCTGGTGTCCGGCGGCTGGAACCCCGTCGTGCACCTGTACAGCCAGGCGGGCGGCCGGCTGCGGTACGACGAGGGGGTCGGCTCCTTCGTGCCGATGTCCAGCCCCCAGGCGGTCGAGGCCGTCGGCGCGGCAGCCGGTGCCCTGTACCTGGCCGAGTGCCTGACCGGCGGGCGCGCGGCGGCGCGGCGGGCCCTTACGGCCGAGGGCTTCTCCGAGCGCGCGGACCTGCCCCTGCCGAGCCCCGACCCGGCGCCGCAGGTCTGCCGACCCGACCACGTCTTCGTCGTGCCGGCGGCGGACGGCGACCACTCCACGCACTTCGTGGACCTCCAACGGGACGTCACCGTCGAGGACCTCCGCCGCGGAACAGGCGCGGGACTCACCTCCTCCGAGCACCTCAAGCGCTACACCACGGCCGGTACCGCCCACGACCAGGGCAAGACCTCCGGTGTGCTGACCAGCGGGGTCGTCGCCCATCTGCTCGGCGTGGACATGGCCACGATGGGCACCACCACCTTCCGTCCTCCCTTCACCCCCGTCTCCTTCGCCGCCCTGGCCGGCCGGAACCGCGGTGTGCTCCACGACCCCGTCCGCATCACCGCACTGCACGCCTGGCATGTCGCCCACGGCGCGCTGTTCGAGAACGTCGGCCAGTGGAAGCGCCCCTGGTACTACCCGCTGGACGGCGAGGACATGGAGACGGCGGTGCTGCGCGAATGCCGCGCCGCCCGTGAAGGCGTCGCCTTCATGGACGCCTCCACCCTCGGCAAGATCGAGGTCGTCGGCCCCGACGCCGGGATCTTCCTCGACCGCCTCTACACCAACATGATGAGCACGCTGAAGACCGGCATGATCCGGTACGGCGTGATGTGCCGGCCCGACGGCATGGTCTTCGACGACGGAACCGTCATCCGGATCTCGGAGAACGGCTATCTGGTCACGACCACCACCGGAAACGCAGCCGCCGTCCTGGACTGGATGGAGGAGTGGCTCCAGACCGAGTGGCCGGAGCTGCGCGTCCACTGCACCTCGGTCACCGAGCAGTGGGCCACCGTCGCCCTGGTCGGTCCGCGCTCCCGCGAGCTGCTGGGCCGGCTCGCCCCCGGCCTCGCGGTCGACAGCGACAGCTTCCCCTTCATGGCCTGGAGAGACACGCAGGTCGCCGGCATCGCGGCGAGAGTGTGCCGGATCAGCTTCTCCGGAGAGCTCGCCTTCGAGATCAACGTCTCCCCCTGGGAGGCGGAGGCGCTGTGGACCGCTCTGCACGAGGCGGGCGGACCGCTGGGCATCACGCCGTACGGCACCGAGACCATGCACGTCCTGCGGGCGGAGAAGGGCTACCCGATCGTCGGCCAGGACACCGACGGCACCGTCACCCCGCAGGACCTCGGCATGAGCTGGGTGGTGTCGAAGAAGAAGCCCGACTTCATCGGCAAGCGCTCCTTCGCGCGCCCCGACACGAGCCGCCCCGACCGCAAGCACCTGGTGGGCCTGCTGCCCGAGGACCCGGAGACCCTCCTCCCCGAGGGAACACACCTCATCGCCGCCGACACGCTCCCGAGGCCGCCGGTGCCGATGCTCGGCCACGTCACCTCCAGCTACCGCAGCGCGGCGCTCGGCAGCACCTTCGCGCTCGCCCTGATCCGCGGCGGCCGCGAGCGCATCGGCGACCGGCTGTACGCGCCCGTCGGCGACACCCTGGTCCCGGTGAAGGTCACCGGCCCCGTCCTCTACGACCCGGAAGGAGCACGCCGTGACGGCTGACACCATCCCCCGGCGCAGCCCGCTGGCCCACGCGGCCGTCCGGCTGTCCGCCGCGACCCGCGCCTCGCGGGGCGCCGTGCGGCTCGCCGAACTGCCCTGCCTCACTCAGCTCGACGTCCGCCTGGACCCCAAGGGCCCGGCGGCCGACGCCGTGGGGATCGCGCTCGGCGCGCCCCTGCCGACCGAGCCCAACACCATCGTCCGCACAGGCCACTTGACCGTTCTGTGGCTGGGCCCCGACGAATGGCTGGTCGTCGGACCGCCCGAGACGCGCGAGCTCCTCCAACTGGACCTTCTCGCAGCCCTGGGGACCGAGCACGGCTCCGTCGTGGACGTCTCCGCCCAGCGCACCACGGTGCTGGTGGGCGGCCCCCGGGCCCGCGACCTGCTCGCCCACGGCTGTCCGATCGACCTGCACCCCCGGGAGTTCGGCCACGGACAGTGCGCCCAGACGACCCTGGCCCGCACCCAGGTGGTGCTGGTGCCCAGGGAGAGCAGGGTTCCGGGGTACTGGGTGCTGGTCCGGTCGTCGTTCGCGGGCTACCTGGCCGACTGGCTGGTGGACGCGGCGACGGAGTACGTGCACGGCGCGGGGTGAGTCGGGCGGCACGGCGCCCCCGCTGGACCGAGGTCCGGCGGGGGCACCGTGTGCGTACGACAGGCGGCTACGGCTGCCAGATGTCGCTGAGGACGTCCCCGTACGCGGGCGGGAACTCCTCGCCGCTGCCGCTGCCCCTGCCGCTGAGCGGCAGCACGGTCACCGTGCAGCGGCCCTGCTGGGCACGCCGGACATCAGCTGCCGGCGCCAGCGGGTGAACGTCCGCGTCGCATTGACGCCCAGCACGGCGACGGGGGTGTCCTGGCGCCGGTAGACCGCGACGAAGCTGCCGTCGTCGACCGCGCCCTCCTCGACGGCCACCGAGTCGGCCAGACTGCCGTTGCCCGCGAACTGGATGCGCGTGCCGTACTGGTCGGACCAGAAGTACGGCGGCTTGGGCTCGGGGTCCGGTGTGGCCGGATCGAGCAGGGCGGCGGCCGCGGCCGCGGCGAGCTCGCGGGCGCCCGTCCAATGCTCCACACGACGGTGGGAACCGGTCGTGGGGTCGTACCAGTTGGCGCAGTCGCCGACCGCGACGACTCCCGGCACATCGGTGAGGCCGCTGGGACCGCAGTGGACGCCGTTGCTCAGCCGGACGCCGGAGTCGCGCAGCCAGTCGACGCACGGAACGGCGCCGATGCCGACGACGACCGTGTCCGCGGGGACGACGGTCCCGTCGTGGAGGAGGACGCCGCGCACCCGGCCCCGGCCGGTGAGAGAGCGCACGCCCGTCCCCGTGAGGAGCTTGACGCCGTTGGCGGCGTGCAGACCGGCGAGCGAGGCGGCCATGGCCTTGCCGAAGACGCCCGCGAGCGGCGCCTCGCCCGCCTCGACGATCGTGACGTCCAGGCCCAGGGTGTGTGCGGTCGAGGCCACCTCCGCTCCGATGAAGCCGCCGCCGATGACGACCAGACGGCCTCCCAGAGCCAGGTCCCGGCGCAGCGCCAGGGCGTCGTCGAGGGTCCGCAGCACGTGGACGCCGGTGAGGTCCGCCGTGCCCGGCAGACGTCGGGCGGCCGCTCCGGTGGCGATGACGACGCCGTCCGCGTGGACCCGTCGGCCGTCGCCGAGCACGACGCCGCGCTGCCGGAGGTCGAGGCCGATCGCCCTTGCTCCCAGCAGCCACTCGGCGTCGAGATCCTCGTCCTCCATCTCCAGCGACAGGGCGGGCTCGTCGATGTCCCCGGCGAGGAACTCCTTGGACAGCGGGGGCCGGTCGTACGGGCGGTGCGCTTCCTCTCCGATGACGACCAGCCGCTGGTCGTAGCCCTGCTTGCGCAGCGAGCGGGCGGCCGAGAGGCCCGCCAGCGACGCGCCGACGACGGCTATGGTCTTCATGTCCGTCCTCCGGCGAGCCGCGCGGCGATGTTCGGCGGCAGGTTGGGCTCGGCGTCGGACGGCACCACGTAGATCATCCCGTCCTCGACGACGATCTGGTGCGTGCGCACGGGCCGCTTGGCCGGCGGGGCGTCGGCGCAGCCGGTGCGCAGGTCGAACCTGGAGGCGTGCAAGGGGCACTCGACCCAGCAGCCTTCCAGCCAGCCGTCCGCGAGGGACGCGTCCTGATGGGTGCATGTGTCGTCGATGGCGTAGACCTCACCCTCTTCCGTGTGGAAGACCGTGATGGGCGGATCGGTCTCGATCCGGTGGGCTTCTCCCGGCGGCAGATCCGCAAGGGAGCAGACGAGAATCCTCATGACACCTCGATGAGTCCCGGTGCGTATGGTGAAACAAAGTGCGAGCTGCGCAACGCCAATGGTGGGTCCGGCCCCTGGTGGTGTCAAGGCCGAGAAGTACGCGAAAAACTCGCCTCCTCACGGCGGTTCGGCCGCTCGCCTGACGCAGTCGCCGGGCCCATAGGACGTCAGCCGGGAGGAGGGCGCGCGGATACTGCGGTTGCGGGTGGACATACACACGGGGACGTGTCCGCTGAGCTGGAGAGGATCTGCGGCGGGAGGTGTTCACCGCCTGACCGTGGCCGACCGCGTCTACTGCCTGAGCAGGCTCGGGTACGGAGTCGAGGCGCGCACCTGAACGGCTCCTGCGCCGAAACGGCCAGGGCCGAAGCACCGCTGATCAGCGGTGCTTCGGCCCTGGCCTTGAGATGTTCGCTATACGGCAGGTCTGCCCGGGATCCCGAGACGGTCCTGCCCGGACGCTGAGTCGCAGCAGGCGACCAGCCCGGTCCGGACGGCGCCCCGCAGCGCGGGGGGCCGGCCGGGCGCCCGTCACGGGGCGAGCGGCGCCGTGATCTCCCACGCCGGGTGGGCCCGCAGATCGATGTCGTCCGACCAGGGACCATGGTTGACGAGCTCGGAGCGCTGGCTGATCGCCACCTGGGTCCCCTCATGGGGCGAACCGCCCCAGATGAACCAGGCTGCCGAGGCCCTGCTCTGCGGCCAGCCCTTCATACGGGCGCACCAGGTGGCGCTGTCGCGGAACGTCTCGGTGTTGTTGTCCGCCGCCAGGGTCACCAGGCCCTTGGTCTCGTCGCCCTTGAGGTAGTGGCCGGGCTTGCTCGCCGCCTCGAACGAATAGCAGCCGGCCTGCCCCGACAGCGAAGGAACCACGAGCCATGTCGCGTCCTCCCGCCACGCCAGCGGGCTGGCCGAGGTCACCGGGCTGACGGAAGCCGCGCCACCGTCCACCCGGCCGTGCCGGATCGGCTTCCACGTCGAGGGGGCCACCGCCGACCCGATCGAAAGGGACTGCCGCCTGGCCCGCCGCTGGCCCTCCTCCGAGAGGAACTCCGCGACCTGCACGTCGCCGGCCGCGAGCGCCTTCTGCGCCGACGCCACCAGGTTCGGGTTGAACCCGGTCTGCTTGGCCGCTTCGAGGATCTGCCGGGCCAGCACCCGGTTGGCCTCCGCCAGCTTCTTGCGCCGCGCCTCGTCGTCGCGCTTGTAGGCCGCGTCGGCGCCGGTGTAGAGGAAGTCCAGCCAGTCCGACGCCTTCGTGCTGAGCACGGCCTTCTGGGCGGCCCGGTACAGCTCGGAGTTCTTCAGGTCCGCGGGCGCCATGCGCAGCATCTCGCGGATGAAGTTGTCGTCGCTGACGTCGAGCAGGCTCTGCGACATGGGGACACGGAACAGTGCGGCCACGTTCTTGCGGGCGGCCTGGTTCTTGCGGAGCTCCGCTTCCTTGCGGTTCTTCTCCTCGAGTTCTTCGAGCTCCCTCGCCACATCCTTCTTGTGGGCCTCGCGTGCGCCGTTGACGATGAACTCCCGCCAGGCGGCCGCGTCGGCGGCCAGTGCCCGCATTGCGGCGGCGCGCACCTCGGGGCCTGAGGCCTCGTGCCGGAGGACGGCCCGGATGAAGTTGTCGTCGCTGAGGGCGAGCAGCTCCGGGGTGCTCGGGATGCCGATGACGACGAGGGCCTGGCTGCGGGCGAGCCGCGCCGCGCGCTCGGCCTCGGCTTTGTCGCGCTCGCGCTGCTGGTCCTGCCGGTTGGCCTCGTGGATGCCCGTGACGATGTATGCGACGTGGTCGGCGGGCAGGGTGCTCGCCATGGCCTTCTCGGCCGCCGTGCGCACCGAGTCCAGCTTCTCTCCCGCGTCGCTCGCCTTCTGCCACAGGGCGTGGATGAAGTCGTAGTCGCTCAGCAGCAGCACGTCCGCCGTCGGGTCCAGGCGGACTACGGCGGCCGCGTCGACGCGCTGCGTCTCGGTGGTGCCGATGCCGGCCGCCCGCGCCTGCGTGTGCGCAGGCGTCGGCACGGCGTACGCAGCGCTCTGCGCCGTCACGGTGAGGGCCGCGGCCATCGCGGTGGCGCCCACCACGGCGCGTGAGACGGTACGGCGGACACGGACCGACGGATTGTTTCTGGGCATGACGTTCAGGTCCCCCCTGATGGAACGGTCGAGTGAGGCCCGGCCCGCCGCGGCAGACGGCGGGGAACGGCCTCGGATGAAGTGTCAGGCCACGTCAGGCCTGGTGAGCCGGCCGACGCCGGTCGCGCGAGAGCGTCATGCACGCAAGGCGAAGTCAACCGCCAGGGCGGCGCGGCGCCGCCGAAGGAAGGCGTGAAGGTGTGCGAGCAAGTGAGAGTTCATCAGTGATCAGTTCCCCCCGGAACCCGCTGAACTGCCGCGCGCGCAACAGACGGAGCCAAAGGCCCCCTGCCGCAGCAAACTGGTTGGTCAAACCGGCTGTAAAGAGACCCTAACAAACGCATAGGGCACATGATCAATGCTTATCGGCCACTTCTGGCCGAAGACAGCCGAGAGGGCGCCCCGTACAGGTGCGCTCGCACGAGCGCGGGGCGCCCCCTGCCGATCCCGGTCGCAGAGCCGGTCGCAGAGCCGGTCGGAGAGCCGGTCCGAGAGTCAGTCTCCCTCGGATTCGAAGGTGCGCAGCAGATCGGCGGCGACGCTCACGGCGATGGTCGCGGGCTCCTTGCCGGTGACGTCGACCAGCCCGATCGGAGTCTTGATCCGATCGATCGTGGCGTCGTCGTGACCGCCCTCGGTGGAGAGGCGTTTGCGGAACCGCACCCACTTCGCCGCCGACCCGATCAGCCCGATGGAGCCGAGATGGGCGGTGCGCAGTGCGGCGTCGCACAGAGCCGCGTCCTCGGCATGGTCGTGGGTCATGATCAGGACGTGGGCGCCGCGCGGCAGCTTCTCCAGCACCTCCTCCGGCAGCAGCGGCGTGTGATGTACGTGCACCTGCGCCACCGCGTCCGCCAGCACGTCGAGCCGCTCCTCGGCGAGCATGTCGGAGCGGCTGTCGATCAGATGGAGGTCGAGGTCCTGACGGGCCAGGATGCGCGCCAGCTCCAGCCCGACGTGCCCGACGCCGAAGACCGCCACCGCCCGTACCACCGGCAGCGGTTCGAGGAGCACCGAGACCGTGCCGCCGCAGCACTGCACGCCGTGCTGGTTGGTCACCTTGTCGTTGAGGGCGAAATCGATCAGCTCCGGCTCCGCCTTGCCCGCGGCGATCATCTCCCGGGACCGGTCGATCGCGACGGCCTCGACATTGCCGCCGCCGATCGAGCCCCATGTCTTCGTCTGCCCCACGACGAGCTTCGCGCCGGCGTCGCGCGGGGCATGGCCGCGCACGGTCGCGACGGTCACCAGCACGCCGGACTCCCGGCGTGCTCGCAACCGTGCGACCGCGGCGATCCATGTCATGTCAGGCACTGCTCAACGCTTCTGCGTCGGCCCGGATCTCGCCGTGGGGCGCCGACCCGTCTCCGGCGTGACCGTCTCCGGTGTGACCGCCCGCGGCGGAGCCGTCGCGGACCAGACCGCTCGGCGAGCCCTCGCCCCGGCGGGCCGCCTCGATCGCCCAGTACACCGCCTCCGGCGTCGCGGGCGAGGCCAGATCGACGCTGATCCCGCTCGGCCCGAACGCGGCGGCGGCCTGCCGCAACGCCTCGCGCACCGAGAACGCCAGCATCAGCGGAGGCTCGCCCACCGCCTTGGACCCGTAGACCGCGCCCTCTTCGGTGGCGTTCTCCAGTAGCGTGACGTTGAACTCCTCGGGCATCTCCGAGAAGCTCGGCAGCTTGTAGGTGCTCGCGGCCTGCGTCTGCAGCCGGCCGCGGCTCGGCCCGTCGCCGGTGTCCCAGCGCAGGTCCTCGAGCGTCAGCCAGCCCGCGCCCTGCACGAAGCCGCCCTCGACCTGACCGATGTCGATCATCGGGGAGAGGCTCTCGCCGACGTCGTGCACGATGTCGACCCGCCGGATGCGGTACGCGCCGGTGAACCCGTCGACCTCCACCTCGGTCGCCGCGGCGCCGTAGGCGAAGTACTTGAACGGCGTGCCCCGGAACGACTTCGCGTCCCAGTGCAGCCCCTCGGTCCGGTAGTAGCCGGAGGCCGACAGCTGAACGCGCTGGAAGTACGCGGTGCGCACCAGGTCGTCCCAGGCCAGCTCCTCGTCGGCGCCCAGCGCCCGCGCGACGCCCTCGACGATGCGGACGTCCGAGGCGTTCGAACCCAGCTGGGAGGCGGCCACCTGCAGCAGCCGCCCGCGCAGCTGCTCACAGGCGTTCTTGATCGCCCCGCCGTTGAGGTCCGCACCGGAACTGGCGGCGGTGGCAGAGGTGTTGGGCACCTTGTCGGTACGCGTCGGGGCGAGGCGCACCTTGCGCAGCGGGATGCCCAGCGTGGTCGCGGCCACCTGCATCATCTTGGTGTGCAGGCCCTGGCCCATCTCGGTGCCGCCGTGGTTGATCAGGACCGAGCCGTCCTTGTAGATCAGCACCAGCGCCCCGCCCTGGTTGAAGGCGGTGAGGTTGAACGAGATGCCGAACTTGATGCCGGTGATCGCGAGCGCCCGCTTGGTGTTCGGGTGCGCGGCGTTGAAGGCGGCGATATCGCGCCGGCGATCGGCGAGTGCGGCGTCGTCCCGCACCTGCTCCCAGACCCTGGAGATCCGCTCGGGCTGGGTGACCAGCTGTCCGTACGGCGTGGTCTGGCCCTGGCCCGGCTGGTAGAAGTTGCGCTCGCGCAGCTCCATGGGGTCCAGGCCCAGCAGCGGCGCACAGCGGCCCAGGATGTCCTCGATCACCAGCATGCCCTGCGGTCCGCCGAAGCCGCGGAAGGCGGTGTTGGAGACCGTGTTGGTCTTGGCGATGCGACCGGCGACGCGCGCGTTGGGAAGCCAGTAGGTGTTGTCGATGTGGCACAGCGCTCGGGCCAGCACCGGCTCGGAGAGGTCCAGGCTCCAGCCGCCGTCCGCGACCAGAGCGGCGTCCAAGGCCTGGATACGGCCGTCCTCGTCGAACCCGATCTTCCACGTGGCGTGGAACCCGTGCCGCTTGCCGGACATGGTCAGATCCTGCGTCCGGTTGAGCCTGAACCGGACCGGGCGACCGGTCAGCTTGGCGCCGAGCGCGGCGACGGCCGCGAATCCGTGCGGCTGCATCTCCTTGCCGCCGAAGCCGCCGCCCATCCGCAGGCACTGCACCGTCACCTCGTGGCTGGGCACGCCCAGCACATGCGAGACGATCTCCTGCGTCTCCGAAGGGTGCTGGGTGCTGCTCTGGATGAACACCTGCTCGTTCTCGTCGATCAGGGCCAGCGCCGCGTGCGTCTCGAGATAGAAGTGCTCCTGACCGGCGAACTGGAACTCGCCGGTGAACACATGCGCGGAGTCGGCGAAGCCCGCGTCGACGTCGCCGTGCACCATGAGGGGCCGCGCGCCGTGGTAGCTCTCGGCCGCCATCGCGTCCTGCAGCGTGACCACGGAGGGCAGCTCCTCGAGCTCCACCTCCACGGCCGCCGCGCCGAGCCGGGCCGCCTCCAGGCTCTCGCCGAGCACCCAGGCGACCGCGTGGCCGAAGAACATGACCTCGTCGGGGAACAGCGGCTCGTCGTGCTTCATGCCGGCGTCGTTGACGCCGGGCACGTCGGCGCCGGTCAGCACACGGACCACGCCGGGCACGGCGAGCGCGGGCTCGGTGCGCAGCGCGGTGATCCGGCCGCGGGCCTTCATGACCTGGACCGGGTAGGCGTGCAGCACGTCCTTGGTGCGCTGGACCAGGTCGTCGGTGTAGAGCGCGGCGCCGGTGACGTGCAGGACGGCGCTCTCGTGCGGCAGGGAGACGCCGACTACGGGCTTCTCGGGGAGCTCGGACAGATGACTCATGACGACACCGCCTCGGTGGTCTGTGCGTGCAGCTTCAGCAGGCTCTGGCCGAGCATCGCGGAACGATAGAGGGCGCTGGCGCGGTGATCGCTCATCGGCGTGCCCTCGCCTCGCAGCACCCGGGCCGCTGCCTCGACGGTCTGGGCCGACCAGGGCCTGCCCTCCAGGGCCGCCTCGGTGGCCAGGGAGCGGATCGGGGTGGCGGCCACGCCGCCGAGGCCGATGCGCGCCTTGCGGACCACGCCGTCCTCGATGTCGAGCGCGAAGGCGACCGCCACGCTGGAGATGTCGTCGAAGCGCCGCTTGGCGATCTTGTGGAAGGCCGTGACGGGCGACAGCGGCAGCGGGACGCGCACCGCGCGGATCAGCTCTCCGGGACGGCGCACGCTCTGCCGGTAGCCGGTGAAGTAGTCCGCCAGCGGGACCACGCGCTCGCCGTCGGCGTCGGCGAGCACCACCGACGCCTCGAGCGCGAGCAGCACCGGCGGGCTGTCGCCGATGGGCGAGCCGGTGCCCAGGTTGCCGCCGAGGGTCGCGCCGTTGCGGATGAGCCGCGAGGCGAACTGCGGGAAGAGCTCCGCGAGCAGCGGGACGTCGCCGTCGAGCCGGCGCTCGATCTCGGTGAGCGTCAGCGCCGCCCCGATCTCGACGCAGTCGGATTCGACGCGCAGTTCCCGCAGCTCGGGCAGCCGGTCGATGGCGACCACGCAGTCAGCCCGGCGGGAGCGGATGTTCACCTCGACGCCCCAGTCGGTGGAGCCGGCGACCAGCACCGCGTCGGGCCGCTCACGGAGCAGCTGGAGCGTCTCGGCCAGGGTGTTCTTGCGCAGGAAGGTGTACTCGTCCTGGGCGTACACGGTGGCGACCGGTGCGGGCGGCGCCTGTTCGCGGCGCTGCGCCAGCGGGTCCTGCTCGGCGGGCGCGCCGACGGCGAACGCGGCGTCGCGAATCGGGCGGTAGCCGGTGCAGCGGCACAGGTTTCCGCTCAGCGCGTGCAGATCGAATCCGTTCGGACCGTGCTCGGCGTCGGCGCAGGCGCCTTCGGCCGGGTCCGCGCTGTCGGCCGAGCTCTCGGGGGCGCAGCGGCCCGGCCGGTAGTACTCGGCGGCCATGCTGCAGATGAATCCCGGGGTGCAGTAGCCGCACTGGGAGCCGCCGCGGACCGCCATCTCCTCCTGCACCGGGTGCAGGGAGGGCGGTGTGCCGGGTGCGCCGGCGGTGGCGAGGCCCTCGGAGGTGATGATCTCCTGGCCGTCGAGCGCCGCGGCCGGGACCAGGCAGGCGTTGACCGCAACCCAGTCGGTGGGCTTGTTCACCCCGGGACGGGCCACCAGGACCGAGCAGGCGCCGCACTCGCCTTCGGCGCAGCCCTCCTTGGTGCCGGTGAGACCGCGCTCGCGCAGGAAGTCCAGCGCTGTGGTGTGGGGTGCGGCCGGTGAGATCGGTGCTTCTTTCCCGTTGACCGTGATCCGCGCCTCTGTCATGACAGGCCTTCGTTTCGGTGCGTGAACGGTCGATTCATCATGTTCGCCAATGTTCAGGCAGCTTTCTGTGTTCAGACGCGCCACGTGCGAGGAGCGGGCGCAGAACGGCACGGATGCGCGACAGCGATGTGCCGAGAGAGTGGTGACGGGAAACCCGGAGTGTGCCGCTATGGGCACATCAGAAACGGCGTGCTCAGACGCCGTGCGCGATCCGACCCGGAACCCAGGCGGTGCACTGGGCGAGGCGACCGAGATCAGAGCTGGTGTTCATCTGCTGGTCGCCTCCTTGCCGGTAGATATGGGTCGACGTCTCACGCAAAGTAGTGGCCTGGGCCACAGAGGTCAAGAGGTTGCCCCGGCCCGCCGCCGGGCCCCGCGCTCACTCGCCGCGCGGTTTCGGCCTGTCCGCGAACCGCACCGGCGCCTGGAAGCGGGCCTTGCGCGCCGCCCGGCGGAACGTCGTCAGGACGGCTGGGCCGGCCAGCGTGATGCAGACGAAGTTGGTGACCGCCCGACCCGTGTCCCAGCCCAGCGACGTCGCGAGATCGAAGGCGATATAGCGCTGCCACTGCTCGGTGAAGGGCAGCCCCGGCAGGTAGGCGATGGAGCTGCTGGGGTCCACCGCGAACGGCCAGAACGACAGATTCAGCAGGAAGCCGAACAGGTACCCGGACAGCGAGCCGTAGATCGCGAGCATCAGAACCTCGCGGCGGCCCGAGGCCCGCGGGAGGAGCCCGGCGAGCATGCCGACGAAGGCGCAGCCGAACATCTGGTACGGCATCCAGGGGCCGACGCCCCCGGTGATCAGGGCGGAGGCGAAGAGCGAGGTGCAGCCGAGGGTGAAGCCGAAGCCCGGGCCGTAGACGCGGCCGGCCAGCACGAGGATGAAGAAGACGGTCTCGATGCCGGCGGTGCCCGCGCCGAGCGGGCGCAGGGCGGCGTTGACGGCGGAGAGCACGCCGAGCATCGCCAGCGCCTTGGAGCTGATGCCGCCCTCGGCTATCTCCGAGACGACCACGCACAGGACGAGGACGAGCAGGACGCCGAAGATCAGCGGGGGTGCGAAGTTCGAGCCGAACGTGCCCGGGGCCACGACGAACGGCCAGAAGAACGCGACGACGCCGAGGAACGCGGCCATCGCGATCACCACACCGGCGCGCGGAGTGATGCGCACGGCCGTGGCCCGGTCGAGGCGGCCGAGGTCCTTCATGACCCGCCCTCGCCTTCGACTCCCTCGGGCACGCCGTCCGCCAGCACGCTCGCGACCTGGCCGGGCGTCAGATAGGGCAGTGGCGCGAGTATCTTCGCCACCTGGGGGGCGAAGACCGGGGAGGCGACGACGACCTCGGCTGTCGGACCGTCCGCGACGACGTCGCCCTCCGCCATGACGACGACCCGGTCCGCCGCCCGCGCGACGAACTCCACGTCGTGGGTGGAGACGACGACCGCCCGGCCCTCGGCCGCGAGCGCGTCGACGATCTTGATCAGCTGGGTCTTGGCCTGGTAGTCGAGGCCTCGGGTGGGCTCGTCGAGCAGGAGGACCTCCGGAGCCGCGCAGAGCTGGACGGCGAGCACCAGGGCCAGCTTCTGCCCCTCGGAGAGGTCGCGCGGGTGGGCGCCGTCGTCGATGCCGGGGGCGAGCCGGTCGAGGATCTCCCGTGCGGTGGGACCGCCGCCCGTCGCGGACTCGGTGTCGGCCTGGGCGAGCTCCTGCTTGACGCTCTCCAGGTAGAGCAGATCCGTCGGGGTCTGCGGCACGAGCCCGACGAGCCGCCGGGCGTCGCCCGCCGACAGCTTGCGCGGGTCCGCGGCCTCCCCGCCGGCGGAGGGTGTGACGTGCACCTTGCCGGCCTGGCGCGTCCCCGAGCCCTGGAGCGCCCACAGCAGCGAGGACTTGCCCGAGCCGTTGCGTCCCATCAGCGCGGTCACCTCCCCGCCCCGCAGGTCCACGTCGACCGCTCGTACCGCGGGCACGCCGTGATACGCCACGGTGACTCCCCGCCCGCTGAGCAGCCGCGGGCGCCCTCCCGCGGCCGGCCGGCGGACCGCGGGCGCCGCGGCACCGCGGAGCCTCGAGCGCAGCGGGGGCGCCGCTCGGCGCGCGTCGCGGATCGACAGCGGCAGGGGCTCCCAGCCGGCGGTGCGGCCGAGCTCCACGATGGGCGGGGCGATGGACGAGGTGCGGAAGATCTCGGAGGGTGGCCCTGAGACGACTCTGCCGTCGCCGGGCAGGTGGACGACGCGGTCGGCGTACTGGACGACGCGCTCCAGCCGGTGCTCGGCGAGGAGCACCGTGACCCCGAGGTCGTGCACCAGGCGGGTCACCGCGGCCAGTACCTCCTCGGCGGCCGTCGGGTCGAGTGCGGAGGTCGGCTCGTCGAGCACCAGGACGCGGGGATGCGCGGTGAGCACGGAGCCGATGGCGACGCGCTGCTGCTGTCCGCCGGACAGCTCGTGCAAGGCGCGATGGCGTAGCTCGGCGAGCCCGAGCAGGTCGGGTCTCCTCCACCCGCTTGCGCATCACCGAGGGCGCCACGGCCAACTGCTCCATGGCGTAGGCGAGTTCCTCCTCCACCGTGTCGGTGACGAACCCGTCCAGCGGGTCCTGGCCCACCACTCCCACCACGTCGGCGAGCTCCCGGGGCGGATGATCCGCCGTGTCGCGGCCGTCGACGGTGACGCGGCCGAAGAGCGTGCCGCCGGTGAAGTGCGGTACGAGGCCGTTCACCGCCCCCAGCAGGGTGGACTTGCCGACGCCCGTGTGGCCCACGACGAGCGCCAGCTCTCCCTCGTCGACGGTCAGGTCCACTTCGCGCAGCACGGGCTCGTCGGCGCCGTCGTAGACGACGCTGACCTGGTCGAAGGTGATCACGTGGCTTCCTCGGTGCGCGGTGCGGCCGGACGCGGCGCGGACGGTGTGCGCGGTGTCTGCGGAGTGTGAGGCTCGGGCGGGGTGTGGGGTGTGGGCGGGGTGTGGGGTGTGGGCGGCGGCGCCAGGAATCCGGCGCTGCCCGCCAGCAGGATCGCCGCGGCCGGCACCAGGGGCAGCGTCGGCCAGCTGAGCGGATAGATGGAGGGGTTGAGGTCGGCGGCGTCGAAGCCCGTCCCGGCGAACAGCACCACCGCGGACAGCACTCCGCAGCCCGCGACCGCCCATTCGGCGGCCAGCCAGGGATCCGGCCGGTACGCGGTGCGGGTGACGCGCCGGCCGCCGAGCCGCAGCCCGGCGGCGCACAGCAGCGAGCCCGCCAGCAGCGCCGGGAAGCCGAGGACCGCCGGCGCGGTCGCGTCGAGCAGCCCGTACGCCCCGGCGCACAGACCGCACATGCCCGACAGCATGAACGCCCCGGTCAGCCTGCGGGAGCGCGCGGTGGCCGAGCCGGCTCGCCCGTACCCCCGGGAGTCCATGGCCGCGGCCAGCCGCAGGGAGCGTTCCAGCGCGTCCTCCAGGACGGGCACGACGATGCCCCGCAAGGCGCGCAGACCCTTCGTGCGGCCGGCCCGCAGCCGTCGTGCCCTGTGCACGCGCTGGACGCTCTGCACCAGCTGGGGCGCGACGCTCAGCGACACGGTGACCGCGACGCCGAGTTCGTACAGCGCCCCCGGCAGCACGCGCAGGGCCCGTTTGGGGTTGGCGAGGGTGTTGGCCGCGCCGATGCAGCACAGCATGCAGGCCAGCCGCAGCCCGTCCGTGGCGGCGGACAGGACCGCCTCCAGCGAGACCGGGCCGCCGATCTGGATTCCCGCGTACCAGCCGGGGGTGGGGATGCGGGGGAGCGCGAAGAGGAAGTGGTCGTGCGGGGTGATGCCGGTGGCGAAGACCGCACGGAAGACGACGCGGATCGCCACGACGGTGAGCGCGAGATAGAGGTAGTACTTGAATCCCCGCGCCCAGGGCGCCTCGGTGCGGCGCATCGTGATGACGTAGCCGAGCACGGCGAGGACGAGGAACAGCAGCAGCGGGTTGTTGGTGCGGCTGACGGCGGTGGCCAGGGCAAGGGCCCAGAGCCACCAGGCCACAGGGTGCAGCGAGCGGGGCAGCCGGCGGCCGCGGGTGTCCGGTGCGACTGCTTCGGACGCCCGCGGCTCCGAGCCGACGGCGGTGCGGGCCACCGGCCTACTCCGTACGGCGACGGCGCTTCGCCGCGAAGCCCGCCGCCCCCAGAATGAGCAGCACCAAGGCCGCGGTCGCGACGACCGGCAGCACCGAGCCCGTCTCGTGCTCTGCGTCCGCCGCCGGCTGCGCGTCCACGACCTTGGCGCCGCCGGGCGGGGCCGCGACGGCGGACTCGGACGCCGGGGACGCGGACGGCTCGGCGGACGGCGATGCGGAGGCCGTGGCCGACGGGCTCGGCGAGGCGCTGGCGCTGGCGGAGGCGCTCGCCGATGCCGTGCTCGGCTCGGCGGACGGCCGCCCGGAGGGGGCGCCGCCTTGGTTCCCGGAGCCGCCGTCCGCGGGCTTCGAGGTGGGCTTCTGTCCGGAACCGCCGCCGACCGGCCTGGCGTTGTGCGCGCGGAGCTGGTCGGGGGTGACGGTCGGACGGCCCTTGGCGCCCTCGATGTCGGTGCCGCCGAAGATCCACAGGTCGACGCTGCCCGGCTTGGGCTTGTAGCTCATGGCGCCGAGCTGGCTGTACTCCCAGTCGTCCTCGCCCGGGTCGGCGTGCCAGTACGACCAGTAGGCGGAGGCGGGAGGAGTCAGGACGCAGTCCTCGTCCTGCGCGGTCGGATACTGCCTGCCGCCCTGGTGGCCGCTGTAGCCGATCCGGCAGATGAACGCCGGGCCGTCGTGCCCGGTGCCCGTGGTCCGCCAGCCGCCCTGGTTGAGCAGCTCGTAGCCGGTGGTGGGAGTCGTGCCGCACGACCGGTAGACCGGGCCTCCCCAACGGCTGAAGTCCACCGCCAGCACCACGCCCGAGGACGTGGTGCACCTGCCCATCGGCTGGGCGGCCGCCACCGCTGCGCCTCCTGTCCCGAACACGGCCGCGGCGACCATGGCCAGCGCCGCCACGCCGCGCGCGAGAGTGCGTACCGCCTGCCGGCTCACTGCCCGGCTCCGGCGCTCTCGCGACGCCGGGCCACGACGACGAAGCGCCAGCCGGCCCCGACGAGGACGGCGGCCGCCGCCGCGAGACCGCCGAGCTGGGCGCCCGTCGAGGCCAGGCCACCGCCGCCGCCCGTCCCGCCCGCGCCGGCCAGGCCGCCGTCGGCGCCTGCCGACTGGCCCCCGGAGTCGCCAGGGGTCACGATGACGGGCGTCGAGCCCGAGGGGCTGGGGATCGGCTGCGGGGCGGTGCCCGTCAGGCTCCGGGTGAGGACGCCGAACGAGATGCCCGTGGCGCCGCCGACGGCCTGGGTGGAGGCCCGGATGTCCGATCCGGGCTGCCCGCCCTTGGCGACGTTGAAGCCGCCGTCCCGGTTCTGCTGGGAGGCCAGGAACTTACGGGCCTTCGCGATCTGGGCGCTGTACTTCTCGCCGTCGAGGGACAGGCCCTGGACGGCGAGCGCGGCCGAGTTCACCGAGTTGCCGGACGCGCCGGGGAAACCGCCGTCGCCGAGCTGTTCGCTCGCGATCCAGGCGAGAGCCTTGTCCACGGCCGGGTCCGCCTCGTCGCCGGCGACCAGGTCGAGGGTCATCGCGGCGATGGCGGTGGAGTCGACGTCGGAGTCCCCCGTCGGGGGGATGAGGCTCGGCCAGGCGCCGGACGGCCGCTGGAGGCTCTTGAGGTAGGAGATGGGCTCCGCCGCGGCGTCCCTCTCGCCGGCTCGTACCTGGGCCATCACGCCGAGGGCCTGGGCGAAGACGGAAGGGGCGTACGTATAGGCGCCCTTGGCCGGGCAGGAGCGGTTCGGCGGCTTGCTCGGGGCGGTGCACACCGCCTTGGCGAGTGCCCCGACGAGGTCCTGTCCGCCGAAGTTCCGGGGGTCGCGGCCGACCGCCTCGGCGAGGAGCGCGGTCTTGCCCATCGAGCCGCCGGCGGCATGGCTGGTGCCGACGCCCGTCCAGGCGTGGACTCCGCGGCCCGTGCCGTCCTTGCCCCCCTTGTCGAGGAAGTCGACGATATTGCGGAGCGTGGCGTTGTCGAGGCCCGTCGCCGCGAGGGCGAAGGCGCCGTCGATCGTCATGCCGTAGTCGGCGAACCCCCGGCCCTGGCCGTTGTCGTACCACCGTCCCTGCTTCAGGTTCGCGGGCTTCGTCAGATAGGCCACGCCCTTGTCGAGGTCCGGTCCCTCGCCGGGCGGCGAGGTCGGAGGAGCGGTGGTGGCCGGGGGAGCAGTCGTGGTCGGGCTCGGGGAAGGCTGCGGCGGCTCGGGCTTCTTGACGCTCAGCGACACCAGGTCGACGCCCGCGCCCGCGAGGACGGCGGGAGACGTGGCGTACACGACGGAGTCGGCGGCGCCTTCGTCGAAGCCGAATCCGCCGTCGCGGACCTGCTGGCCGGACAGCCATGAGACGGCGGCGTCGGACCGGGCGGCGTCGCCGAGGGCCCGCAGGGCCTGTGCGGCGAGGGCGGTGGCGGTGACGCTGCCGGTCGTGGAGCCGTTGTAGCCGGGGTAGGAGCCGTTGCCGAGCTGCGTCTTGTGCAGATACGCGCGGGCCTTGGCCACCTCGCCGGCGTGCCCGCCCGCCTTGTGCAGCACCAGGGCGACCAGACCGGTGGTCATCGGGTCGCCTTCGCAGTTCTCGCCGGGCCGGATCAGGATGCTGGTGACGCTGCCGTCCTCGCACTGGAGCCGCGTCAGACGGGTCACCGTCTCGGCGGGCGGCTGGAGTCCGCCGCGCAGCAGGGCGAGGACCGCGAGCGCCTGGCCGTCGCCGTAGCCGGCGTTGAGGAAGTCGCCCTTGGCCGTGCAGCCCGGCTTGGGGCCGTTCTCCGGGCCGGAGTCGCAGACGTTGGCCAAGAGGTCGGCGAGGAGGTCGTGGCCGCCGAACGCGCGCGGGTTCGCCTCGGTGATCTCCGCCAGCAGGGCCAGCCGCGCCGCCGCCGTCGGATCGGGGGCCTGGTCCTTGCCGGACGGGTAGGCGTACGCCTCGGTGTGCGCGGCCAGGAACGCCGTCACCTTGTCCAGGGCGCCGCTCTTGCCGTTCGCGGCGGCGAGCGCGTACGCGGCTTCGGCGGTGAGCAGGTAGTTGGGGGTCTCCGCGCCCTCGTCGACGACGCGTTCGCCGTCGGTGAGCCGGGTCGCCATCCAGCGCGCGGCGGCGGGAACGTCGATCTTGGACGCCGGCGGCGTCGGCGTCGGCGTGGGGCTCGGGGCGGGCGTCTCTCCTCCGCGGGCCCGCACGTCGTCGGGCGAGAAGCGGGGCTTGCCGGTGCTGCCGCCGACATCGGTGCCGCCGAACACCCAGGCGTCGACGTCGCCGGGCTTCGGCTTGCGGGCCATGGCGCCGAGAGGGCTGTAGGTCCACGTGGACTGCCCCGGAGAGGCGATCCAGTACGACCAGTACGCCGTGGCCTGCGGGGTGAGGACGCAGTCCTCCTTGTCCGGAGTGGGGTACTGCGTACCGGAGTCGAACGAGCCGTAGCCGATGCGGCAGATGAAGGCCGGACCGTCGTGCCCGGTTCCCTCGGTGGTGAAGCCCGCCTCGTGGAGCAGCTCGTACCCGGTCGTGGGAGTGGTGTCGCAGCCCCGCTCGACCTTGCCGCCGAACGGTCCGAAGTCGACGGCGACGATCGAGCCCTTGGCCGCGGTGCAGTCCTGGATCGGATCGGCCGCCGCGGGCTCCGTCCCGGTGACGAAGGACACGCCTGCCAGGAGGGTCAGCGCGAGGGCCGACACCAGGGACAGTACTCTCGCGCTCGTCCCCCGACGCTCTGTTGCTCTTCCGGTACCCACCGCGGCCCCTCGTGTCGGCCGGGCGGGTCCCGCGCGTGGCTGCAGGCCCCGCACGGAGTCTCCGCAGGGGCTGGCCGAACCACGCCGTAGACCGCGACGGCGTCTGTCGCTGAAGTGCTGCTCAGCCCAGGCATTCCGGCTCGCCCGTACGGTGTCGGGCCCACGGCTGCGGGTCAGCGCCGGAGTTCGACCGGCTTCCCCTGGTACTGAGTGTGTATCAGCCGGATTGCAACACGCTTGTGGGTACATCGTCAAGGTCTTGTGAAGTCCGCCGGTCATGAACCGACGAGGGCTCAAGTCCCCTGTCCTGGCTAAAGGTTGGGCTCTCCGGTAGCGTCCTGGGCTGCCACATGGGGGAACCTGGTGAGACTCCGGGGCTGACGCGCAGCGGTGTGGGACCGGCGAAGGGCCGGTGCCGAGCCCGAATGCCCAGACGGCGAGCACCACAGGAAGCTGTACCACGCGTTCGGACGGCGGCCACTGGTCCGCCGTCGTGCCTCCGGACGGCGAACTCCAGGCACGGGCCGGCGTCCCTCGACTCCAGGAGCAGGCCATGGCCCGTACCCGTACTCCCCTTCGCACCGCGCTCGTCGCCCCCGTGGCGCTCGGAGCCCTCGTCCTGACGACGTCGCCGGCGTCGGCGACCGCCACACCCGCGCAGATAGCCACCTCGAAGACGAACGGCGTCGCCTACCTCAAGTCCCTCCAGGCCGCGGACGGCTCCTACGCCGGCTCGGGCCTGTCGAACGAGTGGGCGTTCAGCGCCTTCGCCGCGGCCGGCACGGCCGCAGCGGACGTGACGCCCGGCGGGGACGCCTCCAAGAACGCCCGGAAGATCTATAGATCGCACCTGTCGGCGCCGGGCTGGCCGTCCGGCTCGCCTGTCGTCACGGACTACGAGCGCGCCACGCTCAACGCCTACGCGGCCGGCCTCGACCCGGCCAGGATCTCGGCCGGCCGCAACCTGATCGCCGACGTCTACGGCTACTGGCAGAGCGCCGAGGCGGGCTACTTCGGATCCTCGGCGAACTACAACGGCACCGTCTTCGCGGCCCTCGCGCTCGGCGGGGCGAAGACGCAGGCGGGCGCCCAGCGGGTGCCCCAGGCTCTGCTCGCCAAGGTGGTCACACGCATCCGCGCCAACCAGCACAACGACGGCGGCTGGAACTTCGGCAAGGCCGAGGGCAACCCGTCCCAGCTCGCCGCGGCGAGCGACATCGACATGACCGGCGCCTCCATGGCCGCCCTGTGCGTGTCCGGGGTGCCCGCGAGCGACCCCGACATCGTCCAGGCCAAGGCCTCCTCAAGAGCAAGCTGGTCGTCGGGTCGGGCGCCTTCAACGCCATGTTCGGGCCGAACACCAACTCCAACGGATGGGCTGTCTCCGGGCTGAACGCGTGTGGGATCAACCCCCAGACGGGCGACTTCCTCACCGCCGCCGGCAAGACGCCGCTCGACTTCCTCATCGCCCAGCAGTTCAAGCCGGGCGGCGGGTTCAAGTACCTGCCGAGCGACACCGTGCCCAACGCCTACGCGTCCATCGACGGCCTGCGCGCGGTGGCGGGCGGCGGCTTCACCGCCGCCCCGCCGACTCCTCTCGCCGCGGGCGAGACGAAGTGGGTCGCCCAGAGCGGCTTCACCGCGGGGACCGCCGCCAAGCTGGCGCTGACCGTCGACGACGGATCCGGTGCCCTCAAGGTCTGCTCGGTGTCCTTCACGCCGACGGGCGCCACGACCACCCTGGGCGACGTCCTGACGGCGGCGACCGGCGCCGCGACCCCGTCCGGGTGCGTCACGAGCGTGACTCCGTCCTCCGGCACGGGCGTCGTCACGGCCGTCAACGGCACGGCGAACAGCGGCGGTTCGACGTGGAAGGCCAGCGTCGACGGCTCCGTTCCCACCGCGGCCGACCGCGCCAGGGTGATCAACGTGGGCGACACGATCGCCCTGACGTACGGCAGCTGACCGGCCGGCGGCCGTGGGTCCGCGGAGGCGCTCCTTCGCGGACCCACGGCCGTGCGCGTGGCCCGACGGGTCAGAACGTCGTCCAGGTGAACGCCACCTGGTCGCCGGCCTTCAGCTTGAACTGGCAGCCGCCGACGGGCGTCGGAGTGCCGTTGACGGATATGTTCCAGTAGGCGACGCCGCCGCCGCTGACGTCCTTGATGGTGTCGACCGAGAAGTCGTCGAACGAGGCGTACCAGGCGCCGTCCCAGGTGAAGTGTCTCTTGCGGGCCGCGTCGTCGAGGGCCGCGGTCGGCGTCGGCGCCTTCGAGGGGTTGGCCCCGCCGTTCGTGCCGTCGCACTTGTGCGTGCCGCCGGCGGCCGTGGTGACGTCGTGGCCCTTCGTCTTGATCCTGCCCTTGAACAGCAGACCGTCGGGCCCTTGGACGCTGAGGGTCACCTTGATCGGCGCGTTGGAGCGGGGCGCGGTCTTCGCGTGGGCGACCGCCGGTGCGGTGGTGGACAGGAGGCCGGCCGCCGCGGTGGCGACGACGGAGCGAACGAGGAGCTGGCGCATGAGTGCCTTCCTGGAGAGGTCCCGCCGACGACTCCCTCCCTCCCGTCTGCGCCGTGCTCCGGCCGGCTCCCCGGGGAGGGAGGCGGGCAGGGGCCGGCGCACCGGGACTCCGGGCTTCGCGCTGCGGACCATGACAGTGGGAAGCGATGCCGCGCGCACACCGGGTGCTCCGACTCGCGGCGCTTCGCGGCGCCGCACACGGTTGCAGGTCAGCGCCGGATTCCCACCGGCTTCCCCCAGCTGTGCATGCAATTCGGTTGTGTGCTCGGGTACTTGGCCGAAGCAGAGGCATCGTAGGGTGCGGCAGCGGCGCCTGGCCACAGATTCCCCCGAGGTCCTGACGAATTCCTTCACAGCCGGCCGTGAGCGGACCGCAACAGGCATGTCGAGCGCGGTCAGGCGTCGGCCAGTCTCCGGGCCTCGCCGGGTGCGACCGCGGTGCCCAGTTGCTCGGAGTGCAGGACGTGGGCCAGCACCTCCACGCCTCGGACCACGCGCGGCCCCGGACGGTTGAAGTAGGCCGGCCCGTCGAGCACCCAGACCTCTCCGCTTCGTACGGCCGGAAGCTCCTCCCAGCCCGGCAGACGGGTCAGCAGCTCCCGCTCCTGGAGCGTCCGCTCCGGACTGAAGCCGCACGGCAGGACGAGCAGGACGTCGGGCCGGGCCGCGACGACGTCCTCCCACTTCATCGGCTTGGTGTGCTCGCCCGGCGCGGCCAGCAGCGGCTGTCCGCCGGCGCAGGAGATCTGCTCGGGGACCCAGTGGCCGGCGGGCCAGAGCGGATCCAGCCACTCGATGGCCGCCACCCGGGGCTGCGCGAGTCCCGCCGTGCGGTCGCGAACCGCAGCCAGCCGGGCCGTCAGCTCCGCGCGGCGCCGCAGGGCGACGCGCTCCACGTCCAGCAGCCGCCCCACGCGCGTCAGGCAGTCGAGCACGTCGTCCAGGGTCCTCGGCTCCAGGCTGAGCACCCGTGTCCGCCCATGAAGGACGCGTACGGCCTGGGAGACCCCCGCGTACGACACGGCGCACACATCGCACAGGTCCTGGGTGAGGACCACGTCGGGCGCGAGGGAGGCCAGCGCCTCGGTGTCGAGCGCGTAGAGCGACGAGCCCGAGTGCCTGGCGCCGCCCACCGCGTCGGAGATCTCACGGCTGCTCAGCGTGTCCGACGAGAACTCCGCGGAGGTGACGACCGGCACGCCCGCGACGGCTTGTGGCGGCCAGTCGCACTCGTGGGTCCGGCCCACGAGCTGCCCCGCCAGCCCGAGCTCGGCGACGATGTCCGTGGCGGCCGGGAGCAGCGAGACGATGCGCATGCACCGACCCTATGCCCGTCCCGGTCGAGTGGCGGGGGTGGACTTACTAGGACGTCCAACTATATCGTCGTGAACCAAGCCCGCGGTGCAGGGAAGCCGGTGTGAATCCGGCGCGGTCCCGCCACTGTGACCGGGGAGTGCGTTCTCCGCCAGACAAGGCCACTGACAGAGCACCTCTGTCGGGAAGGCCGGAGAGCATGCGCTGATCCGGGAGTCAGGATACCGGCCGTGGGGTGTTCCGTGTTGTCCACGAGGATGGAGCAGACACGCATGGCACCGGTCCGTACCCATGGCCCTGGTGATCCGGCGAAGCACGCCCACGTCATGAACGTCGCGCACGTCATGTCCCGGCTGTAGCTCTTCGACGGCTTCCCGCCTTCGCGTCCCACGGCTCGCCCTCCACGGCGCACCCGACCGGTGCCGTCGTGCGGCCCGCCGTGCCATCCCCGGATCTCCCCTGACGAGAGCAGGCTTCCATGGTCCGCGAACTGACACATTTCATCGGCGGCAAGCACACCGCCGGCGCCTCGGGGCTCTTCTCCGACGTGTACGACCCCAACACCGGCTCGGTCCAGGCCCACGTGCCGCTGGCCGGCCGGGACGAGACCCGCGCCGCGATCGCCGACGCCGCCGGCGCCCAGCCGGAGTGGGCCGGGTGGAACCCGCAGCGCCGCGCCCGCGTCCTGCTCCGGTTCCTCCAGCTCGTCGAGGGCGAGCGCGACGAGCTGGCGCGAATGCTCTCCGCCGAGCACGGCAAGACGGTCGCCGACGCGCACGGCGACCTCCAACGCGGGCTGGAGGTCGTCGAGTTCGCCGCCGGCATTCCGCACCTGCTCAAGGGGGAGTTCACCGACAACGCCGGCACCGGCATCGATGTGCACTCGCTGCGCGGCCCGCTCGGCGTGGTCGCGGGGATCACCCCGTTCAACTTCCCGGCGATGATCCCGCTGTGGAAGATGGCGCCCGCGCTGGCCTGCGGGAACGCCTTCGTCCTCAAGCCGTCCGAGCGCGCCCCCTCGGTGCCGCTGCGGCTCGCCGAGCTGTTCCTGGAGGCCGGGCTGCCCCCCGGCGTGCTGAACGTCGTCAACGGCGCCAAGGAGTCCGTCGACGTCCTGCTGGAGGACCCCCGGATCCAAGCCGTCGGATTCGTGGGATCCACCCCGATCGCGGCGCACATCTACGCCACCGCCGCCGCGCACGGCAAGCGCGCGCAGTGCTTCGGCGGCGCCAAGAACCACATGATCGTCATGCCGGACGCCGACCTCGACCAGGCCGTGGACGCGCTCGTCGGCGCCGGGTACGGCTCGGCCGGCGAGCGCTGCATGGCGATCTCCGTCGCCGTGCCCGTGGGAGAGGAGACCGCCGACGCGCTCGTCGCCAAGCTCAAGGAACGCGTCGGCACACTCCGTATCGGACGCTCCGACGACCCGGACGCGGACTTCGGCCCGCTCGTCAGCCGTGACGCCCTCGACCGCGTCCGCCGCTATGTGGACATCGGCGTAGGCGAAGGCGCCGAACTCGTCGTCGACGGCCGCGGCTTCGCGCTCCCCGGCCACGAGAACGGCTTCTTCGCCGGCGCCTCGCTCTTCGACCGGGTGTCGCCCGCCATGCGGATCTACCGCGAGGAGATCTTCGGACCCGTGCTCTCGGTCGTCCGCGCCGCCGACTACGAGGAGGCCCTGCGCCTGCCGAGCGAGCACCCGTACGGCAACGGGGTCGCGATCTTCACCCGGGACGGCGACACCGCCCGCGACTTCACCCGCCGGGTGAACACCGGCATGGTCGGCGTCAACGTGCCCATCCCGGTCCCCGTCGCCTACCACACCTTCGGCGGCTGGAAGCGCTCCGGCTTCGGCGACCTCAACCAGCACGGCCCCGACGCCATCCGCTTCTACACCCGCACCAAGACCGTGACCTCCCGCTGGCCCTCCGGGGTCAAGGAAGGCGCGAGCTTCACCATCCCGACGATGGGCTGAGCGCGATGACCACGACCACCCTCACCAAGGACCAGCTCGCCCTCGCCGAGGTCACCCTCGACTTCGCCGAGGAGCACCTGGCCCCGAACGCGCTGTCCTGGGACCAGGACAAGCACTTCCCCGTCGACGTCCTGCGCCGCGCCGCGGACTTCGGCCTCGGCGGCGTCTACGTACACGAGGAGCACGGCGGCTCCGGCCTCACCCGCGCCGACGGCGTGCTGATCTTCGAGGTCCTCGCCAGCGGCTGCCCCTCCATCGCAGGCTATCTGTCCATCCACAACATGGTCGCCTGGATGATCGACCGCTACGGCGACGACGCCCAGCGCGCCAGATGGCTGCCCGCCCTGTGCACCGCCGAGGCGCTGGGCAGCTACTGCCTGACCGAGCCCGGAGCAGGCTCGGACGCCGCAGGACTGCGGACCCGCGCCGAACGGGACGGGGACGCCTATGTGCTCACCGGCGTGAAGCAGTTCATCTCCGGCGCGGGCGCCTCCGACGTCTACATCGTGATGGCCCGCACCGGCGAGGACGGCCCCGGCGGCATCTCCGCCTTCGTCGTCGAACGCGACGACCCCGGCCTCTCCTTCGGCCCGAACGAGAAGAAGATGGGCTGGAACGCCCAGCCCACCCGCCAGGTCCTCCTCGACGGCGTACGAGTCCCCGCCGACCGCAGGCTCGGCGCCGAGGGCGAGGGCTTCCGCATCGCCATGAACGGCCTCAACGGCGGCCGGCTCGGCATCGCCGCCTGCTCCCTGGGCGGCGCCCAGAGCGCCCTGGACCGCAGCCTCGCCTACCTCGCGGACCGCGAGGCGTTCGGCGCCCGGCTCCTCGACGCCCAGGCGCTCCAGTTCCAGCTCGCCGACATGGCGACCGAGCTCGCCGCGGCCCGCGCGCTGGTCCGCCAGGCCGCCGAGGCCCTGGACCGAGGCGACCCGGGCGCGCCCCAGCTGTGCGCGATGGCCAAGCGCTTCGCCACCGACACCGGCTACTCCGTCGCCGACCGCGCCCTCCAACTCCACGGCGGCTACGGCTATCTGAGCGAGTACGGCATCGAGAAGATCGTCCGCGACCTGCGGGTCCACCAGATCCTGGAAGGAACCAACGAGATCATGCGCGTCATCGTGGCCCGAGGACTCACGGAGGCCGTCCGATGACGGCCTCCGGCGACGACCCCGTACTGCTGCGCACCGAGGGGCGCGCCGCCTACCTCACCCTCAACCGGCCGGGGGCCCTCAACGCCCTCACCCACGACATGGTGCGCACGATCGCCCGCGCCCTCGACGCCTGGGAGAGCGACCCCGCGGTCGAGACGGTGGTGCTCGCCGGCGCCGGCGAGCGGGGACTGTGCGCCGGCGGCGACATCCGGGCCATCCACGCGGACGCCCGAGCGGGCACGACGGCGTCCGCCGACTTCTGGCGCGACGAGTACCGCCTCAACGCCCGCATCGCCCGCTACGGCAAGCCCTATGTCGCCGTCATGGACGGCATCGTCATGGGCGGCGGCGTCGGGGTCTCCGCCCACGGCGCCGTGCGGATCGTGACCGAGCGATCCCGGATCGCCATGCCCGAGACCGGCATCGGGTTCGTCCCCGACGTCGGCGGCACCTATCTGCTGGGGCTCGCCCCGGGACAGCTGGGTACCCATCTGGCGCTCACCGGCACGCCCGTCGGCGCGGCGGACGCCCTGCTGTGCGGCCTGGCCGACCACTGCGTGCCCGCGGACGCCCTGCCCGCCCTGCTCGCCGACCTCGCCGACCACCCCGTGCACGACGTGCTCGCCCGCCACGTCGGGCAGGCCCCGCCCGGCGAGCTCGAGACCCAACGCGAGTGGATCGACCACTGCTACGCGGCGGACACCGTCGAGGAGATCGTCCAGCGACTGTCCTCGCACGGCGACGCGGCAGCGAAGGAGACCGCGCAGACGCTGCTGACGAAGTCCCCGACCGCGCTCAAGACGACGCTGGCCTCCCTGCGCCGCGCCCGTGGACTCGGCCCGCTGGAGAGAGTCCTGGAGCAGGAGTACCGCGTGTCCTGCGCCGCGCTGGCCCACCCCGACCTGGTGGAGGGCATCCGCGCACAGGTCGTCGACAAGGACCGGAACCCGCGCTGGAGCCCCGCCGCCCTCGCCGAGGTGACGGACGCCGACGTGGACCGCTTCTTCGCATCCCTCGGCGAGCGCGAACTCCGCCTCGCCGCCACCGACTCCCCCCAGGAGGTGCCCTGGTGAGCAGCGTCATCGCCTTCGTCGGCCTCGGCCACATGGGCGGCCCGATGGCCGCCAACCTCGTCAAGGCCGGACACCGCGTCATCGGCTACGACCTCGTGGACGACTCGCTGGCGGCCGCGGCCGCCGCGGGGGTGGAGCGGGCCGCCTCCGCCGCCGGCGCCGCGAAGGACGCCGACGTGGTGATCACCATGCTGCCCGCCGGACGCCATGTCCTCGCTCTCTACCAGGACCAGGGGCTGCTGGCCGCCGCCCGGCCGGGAACCCTCTTCGTCGACTGCTCCACGATCGACGTCGCGGACGCACGGGCCGCTCACGAGGCTGCCGTCGCCGCCGGGCATCGGGCGCTCGACGCACCGGTGTCCGGGGGAGTGATGGGCGCCGAGGCCGCCACCCTCACCTTCATGGCAGGAGGCGGCGAGGCCGAGTTCGCCGAGGCGGAGCCGTTGCTCTCGGCCATGGGCAAGAAGGCCGTGCACTGCGGGTCCGCCGGCGCCGGCCAGGCGGCCAAGATCTGCAACAACATGATCCTCGGCATCTCCATGATCGCGGTCAGCGAGGCGTTCGTCCTGGGGGAGAGCCTCGGCCTCTCCCATCAGGCGCTGTTCGACGTGGCGTCCACCGCCTCCGGCCAGTGCTGGGCGCTCACCGTCAACTGCCCTGTCCCCGGACCGGTTCCGGGCAGCCCCGCGGGCCGCGACTACCGGCCCGGATTCGCCGCGCCCCTGATGGCGAAGGACCTCGGCCTCGCGGCGAACGCGATCCGCGAGGGCGGCGTGGACGCCGCCCTCGGCCTGAGCGCCGCCGCCCTGTACGAGGCGTTCGCCGAAGGGCCGGGAGCGGAGCAGGACTTCTCCGGGATCGTACGGGCCATCAGAGAGCGGTCCGTCCGCCCCGCCGACCAGACAGGAACACCCGCATGACCGACCCGACGACCGAGCCGTACGAGACGATCCTCGTCGACCGCAAGGGCCGCACCGCGCTGATCACCCTCAACCGGCCGAAGGCGCTCAACGCCCTCAACCTCCAGGTCATGAACGAGGTCGTCGCCGCGACCGAGGCACTCGACCGCGACCCGGAGATCGGCTGCATCGTCCTGACCGGCTCGGACAGGGCGTTCGCCGCCGGGGCGGACATCAAGGAGATGCAGCCGCAGGGCTACATGGACATGTATCTGAGCGACTGGTTCACCGCCTGGGACCGGATCGCTCAGCTGCGCACCCCCACCGTCGCGGCCGTCTCGGGCTATGCGCTGGGCGGGGGCTGCGAACTGGCCATGATGTGCGACATCCTGCTGGCCGCCGACACCGCGGTCTTCGGCCAGCCGGAGATCAAACTCGGCGTCATCCCCGGCATCGGCGGCTCCCAGCGGCTGACCCGCGCGGTCGGCAAGGCCAAGGCCATGGAGCTGTGTCTGACGGGCCGCACCATGGACGCCGAGGAGGCCGAACGCGCCGGGCTCGTCTCCCGGATCGTGCCGGCCGCCGACCTGCTCGGCGAGGCGCTCGCCGTCGCCGAGACCGTGGCGGGCATGTCCGCCCCGGTCGCGATGATGGCGAAGGAGGCGGTGAACCGCTCCTTCGAGACCACCCTCACCGAGGGCGTGCGCTTCGAACGCCGGCTGTTCCACGCCGTGTTCGCGACGGCCGACCAGAAGGAGGGCATGGCCGCGTTCACGGAGAAGCGGTCCGCGAAGTTCACCCATCGCTGACCGACGCGTCGCCGCCGCCCCGCCGTCGTGATGAGCGCCGGCGGGGCGGCGGCGCTTCCGGCCGCGACGGTGACCGTCCGGCCGCCCGCCGGGCACGACGAGAGCCGCGCTGTGTTCGTCCCGTCTCCATGGCGGGCCCGCCCGGCGTGACCATAGACCGGCCTGCTGGTACAGAGCGCGCATGAGCCCGCAGAGGCGCACGACGCGCGCCCACGCTGCGCACGCGCTGCCGTGCACCCTCGGCCGGTGCGGCGGCGGGCTTATGGCGTGGAGCGTCTTCTGCCATGATGTCCCGCGAAAAGGCGACGGCGGATCGAGGAAGCCGGTGTGAATCCGGCGCGGTCCCGCCACTGTGATCGGCGAGCGGATCCCGAACAGACCACTGCCCGGGTACGGGTGGGAAGGCCGGGACGAGCTTCGACCCGAGAGCCAGGAGACTCACGCGGTCGCCTCCTCGAAGTGACTGGGGCGGATTTCCCCGGAGAGGAGGGCCTGTCGCGTGCCCAGAAGGCCGTCGCCTGGCGGTTGCGTACCGTGCCGGGTCCTCGTGTGCGACCGGCCGGCGCCATCGACGTACAGCACTCGGCCGACGTCCTCCGCGGGCGGCCGGCCTGCCTGGTTCGACCCCCTCGACGCCCCCGGCGCCGCCCCATGACCTCGCCGCCTGGGCACGGGCCGGAGAACCGGGCGCCGCCACGCGATCGGACGTCCCCGTAGCCCCCGACGTTCGACGACCCTCTCGGAATGAGGTGATCCAAGGCCGTCCCCTATTCGGCGACTGACTGATTGGCGACGCCATTCGTCGAGCCTTCGATTCCAAGGCGGGGAGATTTCCTCGTCATGCCCGGCGAGTGAATTCCGTTCACCCGAAATCCGGATCCGATCCGCACGACCCGAAATCGGTGCACCACGACCAGACATGTGGGAGTCGATGTGAATGCCCTGCGGCAGGCCCCCGTCCGATCCGTCGCCGAGGCCCTGGAGGAGGTCGGGGCCTTCGGCGCGTTCTTCACGATCGAGCTGGGAGGCTCCGACGAAGGCTGGCACCCGGTCGAGGACGCGTACGCGCACGGATGCGCGGATCTGGTCGCGGCGACGGCCGACCGCTATGGCACCCGCGAACTGCGCATCGGCGCCTCCATGGTGTACCTCGGACACGCCGCGCGCCTGTGGTCACCGGTCCTGGCCTGCACTGTCGTCAGCGGGATCGTCCCGGATCTGCACGGGCTGCACCGCGCCGACGACGGTCCGGACCTGAGGCTGCCGACGTCTCCCACCGGCTGGCTGGTGGACGGCGTTCCGCGCCTCACGGACGTGCTGTACGAGGTCGTCGTGGGCCGGCATCTGGACGCGCTGGCCGCCGGGCTGAAGGTCAAGGTGGCGCCCCGGCTGCTGGCCGGGAACGCGGCGTCGGCCCTGGCCGAGGCCGCGCGCGCCGTCCTGGCGGCCAGACCGGATCTTCGCGGGCCTCTCGCCGATCTCGTCGACGGCTTGCTGAATACCGGCCGGCTGGCCGGCTCGGGAAATATCATCGCACCCGATCTGAGCTTCCGTCGCAGGAGTTGCTGCCTTTACTACCGGGTGCCAGCGGGAGAGAAGTGCGAGGACTGTTCGCTCGCCGGATGAACTCTCGAGTTCCTCCCGGGCGGGTATTGAGAAATCCGGCGCATTCCCTCTACCGTGTTGATGCAAGTCACTCGCAACTGCACAGGATGTGCACGTGAGTTGGCAGGTCCTGTGCCGATCTGAGGAGGACGCACATGGCGCACCACGGCTGGGCCGAGCCCGAGGAGCCCCAGAAGGGGCTGAAGTCCCACACCCCGGCGGTCGACGCACCGTTCGAGTGGCGTGAGGACGTCGAGGACGAGCAGACCGAAGACTGACGAGAGCGGCGGGGGGGGGTGACATCACGTCACCCCCCGCCGTGCGCCGTACCGCCGGAACCGGAGAGGAGCACGAAGCGCGTGGTGCCAGGCCTGATCGACCGGGTCACCCTCGACCGACCCCGGGTGGAGACCGTGCCGAGCTGCATCTCGTACAGCGCCCGTCTGTCGGCCCGGCCCGAGTTCGCCCCGTGGGTGGTCGACGCCGTCACGGGCGGCGCCGCGCTCGGCGACCACGACCAGGCGCGCAACGCGGCCATGGGCGAAGCCGTCGAACGCTACTGCGGCAACGCCGTCCCCGGCGCACTGCCCATCGCCTCGTACCGACAGCTGACCCGCACCGGCAGGCCCGCCGTCGACCCCCGCGAGTTCGCTCTGTACTCGCCGTCCCAGTACGCCCACCGAGGCTTCCCCTTCGTGGCGATGACGCCCGACCTGGAGATCGCCTGGGCGCCGGGCGCCGACCTCGCCGGCGGGGGAGAGGTCCTCGTCCCCGCGTCGCTGGCGTACGTCAACTACTTCCGCGGCGCCCACGGCGACGAGCCGCCCACCAACTACCCGATCCTGGCGGGCACCGCCGCCGGCACAAGCCCCGAGCAGGCGCGACGCGCCGCTCTGGAGGAGGTGTTCGAGCGCGACGCCGTCACCCTGTGGTGGCTGAGCGGTGCTCCGGCGACCGCCCTCGCCCCGCAGCCGGGCGGCCCCGTCGACGCGGCTGTCGGCGAGGCCCGGACCGCGGGACTCCAGGTGACCTTCCTGCGCATCCCCTCGACGTTCGACGTCACGGTCGTCGCCGCGTTCGTCGAGGACCCGGCGCGCCGGCTGGTCGCCTTCGGCAGCGCCTGCCGGTCCACCGCCGAAGCGGCGGCGGCCAAGGCGCTCACCGAGGCGGTCGGCATGCACGAGACCGGTCTCGAACTGCTCGACCACGACGGCGACTTCTGGACCGCCGTCCGAGCCGGCCGCATCGGCCACCGGCCCTACCGGCCGTACCGGAGCGACCGCGCCTATCGGGAGGACTTCCGGCCGGACCTGCGCGACGTCAACGACGTCCGCCTGCATCTGCAGCTCCACCTCGACCCGCGCGCGCAGGACGCCCGGCTCGACCGGCTGCGCACGCCCGACAGCGCACTGCCCCCGAACCCGACCACCGGTTCCGGCGCCGGGCTGGACGGCGGGCTGAACGGTGGACTTCACGGGGGGCTTCGGCAGATCACGGCCCAGGGCCTGCGGGCCGTCGCCGTCGATCTGACGACACCGAGCGTGCGGGACGCCGGCCTGCACGTCGCCCGCGTCCTGGTCCCCGGTCTCAGCTGCAACGCCCCGGCCGCCTTCCCCTTCCTCGGCGGCCGCCGGCTCTACGAGGAGCCGGTCGCCCGCGGCTGGGTTCCCGGGCCGCTCCGAGAGGACGCCCTGGTGCTCGACCCCCTGCCCTTCTCCTGACGGGCCTCCTGGCGGGTCTCCTGACGGGCGCGGATCCGACCCGTCGGCGCCACCCGTCGACCACCCACCGACGACCCCCATCACTACGCGAGGAAGGAGCCCCTGCATGCGACTCGGGCTGGCCCTGGGCTACGGCGGAGAACCCATCGAGCAGGTGCTGCCGATCGTCGAGCGCGCCGAACAGATCGGCGTCGACTCGGTGTGGAGCGTGGAGGAGTACGGCCCCGACGCCGTCAGCGTGCTCGGCTATCTGGCCGCCAGAACCCAGCGGATCGAACTCGGCACCGCCATCATGCAGATCCCGGCGCGCACCCCGGCCGCCACCGCCATGACCGCGATGACCCTGGACATGCTCTCGGGCGGCCGCTTCCGGCTCGGCCTCGGGCTGTCCGTCCCGTGGATCGTCGAGGGCTGGCACGGCCGCCCGTACGACAGACCGCTGCGCCGGACCCGTGAGTACGTCGACATCGTCCGCAAGGCCGTCGCCCGCGACGAACGGGTCGCCTACGACGGCGAGATCTACCGACTCCCGTACCGGGGACCCGGGTCCAGCGGACACGCCCGGCCGGTGAAGTCGGAGATGACACCGCTGCGCGCCGAGATCCCCCTCTATCTGGGCGCGATCGGCCCCCGCAGCGTGGCACTGACCGGCGAGATCGCCGACGGCTGGCTCTGCGGGCTGTACGCGCCCGAGCACGAGACGGCCCTGACCCGTCCGCTGGACGAAGGGCTCGCCCGCGCCGGCCGGACGCCCGACGACGTCAGGATCTGCCCGATCCTGTACGTGGCCCGCGCCGACACCGTCGAGGAGGGACGCGAGGAGCTGCGGCCGCTGTTCGCCCATCTGATCGGAGCGGTGGGGCCGGGCGTACGCAACACGTACTTCGACGTCGCCTGCCAGATGGGCTACGAGGGTCCGGCCCAGACCATCCGGAAGCTCCTCGCCGACGGCCACAAGAAGGACGCCGTCGCGGCGGTCCCGGACTCCCTGCTCGACGAGGCGGCGCTCGTCGGGCCCCTTCCCGCGATCGTCGACCGGATCCTCGCCTGGAAGGACTCACGCGTGGACACCCTGATCCTGCTCGACCGCGACGTCGAACTCCTGGAAGCCGCCCAGGCCACCCTGTGAACGACCGCTCCGAGACCGGCCGCGCCGAACCCGACCGCTCCACCGCTGACGGAGCGGCCACGGACGGCGCGGCCGCGCACGCCCTGAACGCCCCCGCCGGGGAGCATCCCGCCGGGAAGGAACCTGCCGGGGACCATCCCGACGGGAGAGCACCCGCACGCCCGGGCGTACGACGGGTCTGGACGCTGGCGTACCCGCTGCTGATCGCCGGCCTGACCCAGATCGTCCTCAACATCGTGGACACGGTCATGCTCGCCCGGCTGTCCACCCGCGCCCTGAGCTCGTTCGCGCTCGCCGCGCCCGTCTATCTGATCGCCCTCATCGTCGTACGCGGCTGGGCGACCGCCGTCCAGGTGCAGGTCGCCCAACGCCACGGAGCAGGACGCCCCGACGAGGTCGCCAGGGTGGTCCGGGTCGGCACGGTCACCGCGCTCGCCGCCGGCGCCGCCGTCGGGGCGCTGCTGTACGTCGCGGCCACGCCCGTCCTGACGGTGCTCGGAGCCCCCGAGGAGCTGATCGGGCCCGGCGTCTCCTATCTGCGCGTGCTCGCCTGGGCCGTGCCCGTCGCCGCGGTCTCCTTCACCCTCCAGGGCGCGTGCGCCGGTATCGGCGTCACCCGGGTCTCGATGTACACCGCGCTGCTGGTCAACGCGGTCAATCTGCCTCTCGGCCTGCTCCTGATCTTTCAGACCGGCCTCGGCGTCACCGGCGCCGCCGTCGCGACCCTCGTCGCCACCGCCGCCGGAACCGGCTATCTGCTCCTGTACTGCCGAACACGCCTGCTCCAGAAGGCAGGCGACCCGACCGACAGCCCACGGGACATCACCCGCGGCCTGTGGCGCATCGGCTGGCCGGAGATGAGCACCATGGGCATCGGCTACTTCAACGAGGCCCTGCTGGCGGGATTCGCCGCGCGGATGGGCACCCACGACCTGGCGGCCTACCGCATCGTGGACAACCTGCTCCTCGTGGTCTTCACCGTCCTGGCCTCCGGAGCCTCCGCGGTGACGGTCCTGGCAGGGCAGGAGTTCGGCAGCGGCGACCATGCCCGCGCCGCGGCCTGGCACCGGGCCGGCACGAGGCTGCTGCTGCTCCTGCTCGCCCTGCCGTCGGCGCTGGCCCTCGCCTTCGGCCGGCCGCTGATCTCCCTGGTCACCGAGGACCCAGCCGTCGCCGAACGGGCCTGGGAGGCCACGCCTGTGGCGCTGCTGAGCATGGCGCCGATGGTGCTCGCCATGTCCCTGGGCGCACTGCTGCGGGCCGCGGGAGACACCCGGTCGGTGATGATCGCCTCCGTCGCCTCCGACTACGCGCTGCTCATCCCGCTCGCCTGGCTGCTCGGGCTCCACGCGGGCCTCGGCATCCCCGGCCTGTATCTGGCCTGGACCGCCTTCGCCGCTCTGTACGCCTTCCTGCTCCATCTGCGCTACCGACGCCGGTTCCGGCCGCGGGAGCGCTCCGTGGCGGACGCGGGGGCCTCGCCGCCGATGTGACGGGACAGCAGGACGATCCCACGCCCGTCGTCTGTCTCCCGCCGGCCCTTGTTGCACATATATTGCAACTACACTCCCTAGGCAGTAAGCCAGGAGCGGCAATGAGGGAGTCCGGCATGCAGAAGGCGCCGGTGGTGCTGGGGATCGAGTCGTCGTGCGACGAGACCGGGGCCGGGATCGTCTCCGGCGGCCGGCTGCTGGCGCACGCGGTGGCGTCGAGCATGGACCAGCACGCGCGGTACGGCGGGGTGGTGCCCGAGATCGCCTCCCGCGCGCATCTGGAGTCCTTCAACCCGGTCGTGCGCCAGGCGCTGGACCAGGCCGGACTGCGCCTGAACGACATCGACGCCGTCGCCGTCACCACCGGGCCGGGGCTGTCCGGCGCCCTCCAGGTCGGGCTCGCCGGCGCGAAGACCCTCGCCTACGCGATCGGGGCGCCGCTCTACGGAGTGCACCATCTCGCAGGCCATGTGGCCGCCGACACCCTCGCCCACGGACCGCTCCCCGACCCCTGCGTGGTGCTGATCGTCTCCGGCGGGCACACGTCCCTGCTGCTCGTGCGGGATCTGGTACGCGATCCGATCGTCCACCTGGGCGACACCGTCGACGACGCGGCGGGCGAGTGCTTCGACAAGGTGGCGCGGGTGTTCGGGCTGCCGTATCCGGGAGGGCCGGCGATCGACCGGAGCGCCCGGGGCGGCGACCCTCGTGCCGTGACGTTCCCGCGCCCGCTCACGGGCGCGAAGGTCGATCCGTACGCCTTCTCCTTCTCGGGGCTGAAGACCGCCGCGGCCCGCTGGGCGGAGCGGCACCGCCTGCGGGGCGAGGAGATTCCCCTGGCCGACGCCGCCGCCTCGCTCCAGGAGGCCGTCGCCGACGTGCTGACCAGGAAGGCCATCGCCGCCTGCCGGGAGTACGAGGTCGCGACACTCGTCGTGGTCGGCGGAGTCGCCGCGAACTCCCGAGTGCGGGCTCTTGCCGAGGAGCGGTGCGCCGCGGCCGGCATCGCCCTGCGCGTCCCGCCGCTGCGACTCTGCACCGACAACGGCGCCATGATCGCCGCGGTGGGCGATCTGCTCGTCCGGGCCGGCGCGGACCCCGCCCCGCTCGACGTCTCGATCGACCCGTCCGCACCGCTGGAGTACGCGGCCCTGCACCCGGTGGCGCAGACGAGCGGCGTCCGGGCGGCATGATGGCCTCGAGCATTCGGATCGTCGGCGACGAGCGGCTGCTGTCGTACGCCGCGGGGATCCGCGCCGTGTACGCGAGCGCCTTCGCCGCGCCTCCGTGGGACGAGGCAGAGTCCATGGCGGACGCCTATCTGGAGCGGCTGGGCGACGACCTGGCGAGGCCCGGGTTCGTCGCCGCGCTCGTGCTGGACGGAGACACGGTCCACGGCTTCTGCACGGCCTGGACCACCCCCGCCGACTTCCCGAAGGACCGCTGCCATCCGCAGGTGCTCGCCGCCCTCGGCCCGCAGCGGACACGGGACTGGCTGTGCGGCGCCCAGGAGATCGACCAACTCGCCGTGCACGCGCGGGCGCGCGGGAGGCGGCTGGGCCCGGCCCTCCTCGACGCGGTGACCGCCGAGGCCGCAGACGGCCGTTCCTGGCTGCTCACCTCCATACGGGCCGAGACCGCGATGGACTTCTACCAGCGCCTCGGATGGCATCAGGCGACCTATCCCGCGCCGCGGGGCACAGGCGCGGCAGTGTTTCTGGGGCCCTGCCACCCCGCCGCGCCCGCGACCGCCGGTTGGGGGGTCGTACGCGCCGATCGACCGGTCGAGGACGGCCCGGCCCGGGCGACCGCGTCTCGCCGCCCACAGCACCCCGTCGGCGGCGAGCGACGGTCATGAACGGCCCGCAGAACCGACAGGAGAAGCGCCAGGAGAGGCGACAGGACAAGCGCCTGCGCACGAGCGGGCACCCCGACTTCGGCCGGCTGATCCGCGACGAGGCCACCGACACCGTCGTCTGCCATGTCTGCGGGCAGGCCTTCCGCTCGCTGGGGGCGCATGTGCGCGCGCACGGGATGACGGCGGCCGAGTACCGGCAGGAGTTCGGGCTGATGCGCACCCGCGCCCTGAACGCACGCTCCCTCTCCCAGCAGCAGTCCCGCACCCGCCGCGCCGGGTACCGGGAGTCGCAGGACGCCCAGGCGCACTTCGCCGCCGGCCGGGCGATGGCCCGCTCCGGCGAGCTGAGCCGCAGGCGTTGGGACGCCTACCGCGAACGGACGGATCCGGAAGAGCTGCGGCAGGCGCGGCGGGGCAATCTGAGCGACGGCCGGCGCACACAGGCCCGCGCCGCCGACTCCCGCATGGCGGCCGCGCTGCGCGCCATGGGCTTCGCGGACCTCGGCCAGGCGCTGCGGACCGTCTACGTCGACCAGGAGAACAGCGTCGAGGAGACCGCCCGCATTCTGGCCGTCGGCAAGCGCAGGGTGCGGCGTCTGCTGCTCGAACACGGTATCCAGCTCCGCCCGTCCGGGCAGAACTCCGCCGCCGGGCGGCGCTCGCGCGTCGCGACGAACGACCGGGCCGCCGCCGAGCGCGTCGGCGCCCGGGACATCACGTCATGGCTGCGCGAGCGGACCGCCGACGGCGCCACCCTGCGCGAACTGGCGGCGGCCACCGGCCGCAGCATCCCGTGGGTGGCAGCCCGGATCGGCCCCCGCTGAGCCTTCCGCGACGCGGTGCCCGGAGCCCTGAGCCCGGCGTTCGCGTCAGGCGGGCCAACGGACGTCGTCGTACGCGGGGTTCGGCTGTCCGTCCTTCAGGGTGCGTGGTGCGGTGAACGTCCCGTACAGCTCGGTGTCCTTGAAGTACGCCTCGCCGACGGTCCGGCGCGGGAGGCTCAGTCCGTAGTGCTCGCCGAACAGCCGGTAGACGTCGGCCATGCCCGGGACGTACAGCCCGCACTCGTCGGGGTCGTCGGGGAAGTCGGGGTCGGGCACGGCGCTGCCGAGCCCGATCTCGGCGGTCATACGGGCGGTGAGCGGGTGATCGGCTCTGACCTGTTCGTGCACCACGCCCTCGCAGTACTGCCAGTCCCACTGACCGTCCACGACGGCGACGACCTGCGGTGGGTCCATCATGGTGTCGCTGACGCGCACATAGGTGCGGTCCTCCCACAGATGGTCCAGACGGCGTCGGTCGGAGCGGAACATGCCCCCTCCGGTCTCGAACGCGAACGCCCACCCGCCGCAGGCGCCCAGCCGGGCGAGGTCGGGCAGGCCCGTCGTCGACCCGGCAGCCGCGACGATCGCGTTGAAGGCGGGCGGGTCCAGGACGGCGCCCGGCTCCGCGCCCAGCATCACCGCCAGGTCCTCGACTTCGGCGTCCTTCAGCGCGACCAGTTGGAAGCCCCATCCGTGGAAGGCTTCATGTATCCACTCGATTCCGTCCGTCATGGCCGGCAACGTACCGGGCGCCGCTGACAATCCCCGGGGGCGACGAGCTTCCTCCTGGTCGTCGGCGCGGCCTCCTGGGCCTTCAACGAGGTCGCGCCAGCGGCGTATGGCCGGCCGGCACCGACTCCTCGGACGCCACCGGCTCGGGCGGCGTGCCGTCGCCGAACGGCCGCCCGCCCAGCGCCGCACGGTCGTGAGGCGCGAGCCAGCTCGACAGATCCGGGCCCACCGGCACGATTCCCGTCGGATTGATGTCGCGGTGCACGGTGTAGTAGTGCTGCTTGATGTGCTCGAAGTCGACCGTGTCGCCGAAGCCGGGCGTCTGGAACAGGTCCCGGGCGTACGCCCAGAGCACCGGCATCTCGGACAGTTTCTCCCGGTTGCACTTGAAGTGGCCGTGATAGACGGCGTCGAAGCGCACCAGCGTCGTGAACAGCCGCACGTCGGCCTCGGTGATCGTGTCGCCGACGAGGTAGCGGGAGACCTCGAGCCGCTCGGCGAGCCAGTCCAGCCGGGCGAAGAGCCGATCGTAGGCCTCGGCGTAGGCCTCTTGCGACGCGGCGAAACCCGCCCGGTAGACGCCGTTGTTCACGTCCTTGTAGACCGCCTCGCCCACCGCGTCGATCTCGGAGCGCAGAGCGGACGGGTAGAGCGCCGGAGCGCCTGCACGGTGGCAGGCCGTCCACTCCAGTGACATGTCGATGGTGATCCGCGGAAAGTCGTTGGTGACGACCTTGCCCGTCGGCACGTCGACGATCGCCGGCACCGTGACGCCTCGGTCATAGTGGGGGTCGCGGGCGAGGTACGCCTCCTGGAGCCGTTCGATGCCGAGCACCGGGTCGCGGTGGCCCGGGTCGAGGTCGAACGCCCAGCTCCGCTCGTCGTGCGTCGGCCCGGCGACGGCCATCGACAGGGCGCTCTCCAGCCCGAGGAGCCGCCGCACGATCACCGCCCGACTCGCCCATGGGCAGGCTCGGCTGACCACCAGACGGTAACGGCCGGGCTCGACGGGAAAGCCGTCGCGTCCGTCGGCGGTCACCCGGGTGGCGATGTAGCGGCTGTCGCGCGCGTACTCCCCGCTGGCGTTCACCTGGCTCATCTCCTCCTGTCTGCCTGGGCGGCGGACGCGGTTCAGGCGGCTTGCCGGGCGCGGTGCGGGGCGAGGGGGGCGGTGTCCATGCCCGCGTCGGTGCGGAGCCCGTCCAGGAACTCCTGGACGGCCTCGACAGCCGTGTACCGCGGCTGCCAGTCCAGCTCGGAGCGGGCGCGGGAGCTGTCCAGCAGCGGGAGGTGGAGCACCGCGTCGAACAGGTCCGGGGACGCGGGCACCAGGCGCAGCCGCCAGGCGGCGGAGAGAGCGGCCCGCACCGGTGGCAGAGGAACCCGCAGCGGTCGCGCCTCGAGGATCCGGGCGAGCCTGGCCGCGTCCAGCGACGGGTCCGCGGCGAGGTTGAACGCGCCCCGGACGGGGCGGACGACGGCCTCGCGGTAGGCGGTCGCCGCGTCGTCGGTGTGCAGGGCCTGGAAGGTCAGCCCCGGGAGGTCGGGGAAGGCGGGGACGAGCGACGGGCGGACCAGATGCGCGGGCAGCAGCCGCCCCGCGAAGATCCGAAGCTGCTGGGACGCCGACTCCCGCTTGAACTGGAAGCCCGGACGCATGCGGACCACCCGCATGGCGCCATGGCGCTGTTCGTACGCGTCCAGATAGCGCTCCAGATAGGCCTTCTCGCGGCAGTAGGCGGCCTGCGGCCATCCGTGGGTGGGCCAGTCCTCGTCCACCAGCTGGTCCTTCGGGCCGGGGGAGTACGCGCCGACCGACGAGGCGTAGACCAGCGCCGGCACTCCTGCTTCCGCGGCCGCGTCGAAGACGCGGATGCTGCCCAGGACGTTGGTCCGCCAGGTCGTGGCGGGGTCGTGGGTGGGCTGGAACTTCCACGCCAGATGGACGACGGCGTCCGCGCCGGCGAAGTGGGGTGCGAGTTCCGGGCCGCCCGGGTCGACGTCCGCGGCCACCCATTCCGTTCCCTCTGGGCGCCAGTCGGGGACCCTGCGGGCGATGCCGAGGACCGAGGCTATGCCGGGGCTCCCGGAGAGGGCCTGGACCACGCTCGTCCCGACATTGCCGGTCGCGCCCACGACCACCACCCGGCGCCCGCCGGTCTCTGTGCCGCTCGGTGCTGTGCGGGTCATGTCGGCCGCCTTCCACCGGAGGTTTCCTGGCAGTGGTGTGGGTACCCGGTGCGTCGCCCGATATTCACGGTTTTGCGCCAGTGTCGCTCGCTGCCGGAGCGGGTGGCCGTGGGGCAGCCGGCGACCGAGGGGGCGCATGCGGTGCGGCCATGGACGGGGAAGGCGCCTCCTTGAACGAGACGGCGCATCCGGTCGCGAGACGTGCCGTATCGCGTCGTCGCCGACGCCTCTTGGTCGGCGCCTCTTGGCGGACGACGGGCCGCCACCCCGATCGGGTGGAACGGGATGGCAGCGGTCGGGTCCGAACGCGTCCGCTCAGGACGCGCCGGTCAGGACTTCTCTGCCCCGGGCGTGTCCGCTGCGGAGTCGGCGGTTTCGCACTCGGCGGCTTCGTCGTTGTCGAGCGCCGGAACGGGACGCGGTGCGCCCTCGGCGTCTATCGCGACGAACGTCAGTCGGCCCGTGGCGACTTCGGCCACCGGGCCCGAGGCGTTCCACCGCTCGGCCGTCACGCGGACCGACGCCGTCATCGACGTTCTCCCCGCTCGTTCCAGCTCGGCGTGCACGCTCAGCAGGTCGCCGGCGCGGACGGGGGCGAGGAACGTCATGCGGTCGACCGAGACCGTCACGGCAGGGCCGTCGGCGTGACGTCCGGCAGCCGCCGCGGCGGCGTCGTCGATGAGCTTCATCACCACGCCGCCGTGAATGGTGCCGTAGAGGTTGGTGTCGTGCTCGCTCATGATGTGGGCGAGGGTCACCCGGGAGTCTGCGGGGGTCTTGCGGGCGGACGGCAGGGTCGCTGTTCGATCGGCCACGTCAACTCTCCTTCGCGAGTCGCGGCAATGCGGGACCGCACGCACCGGTGGCGTACGGGCAGCGGCAGGTCTTCGGACTCGCGGGCACGTCCTCGTCGAGGAGGACACCTACTGGCCGTCGCTTCCCAGGTCCTGTCGGGCCCAGTGCTTATGACGGCGGTCGTTCCCGCTCACCGCTGCGGGGCAGTCCCGGATTCCCACCGGGTTCCCTCTTGCGACGCCTCCCGCCTGGCGGACGGGGCGAACCAGCTGCACCGACAGGGTAACCGCCGCGTGGGCCGGGGCCTCCAAGGGCGATCCCGATGGCCCGGGCTCCGCGTGCGTCCGCCGTGGAGGTCAGGTCGACTGCGGTCGCTGCAGCCCGTGAAGGAGCAGGTCGACCAGTCGGCGGGGGTCGTAGCGGGGGTCGCTGTCCCGTCCGACGCAGAGGTTGCCGATGCCGCGCATCAGCTCGTAGGCCTGCGTACCGGGCCTGATCTCGCCGGCGTCGACGGCGGCGTCGAGCAACTGCGCGCAGACGGGCAGCAGGCGGTCGAGGAAATAGGTGTGCAGCGCGGCGAAGCCGCTGCTGTCCGACTGCAGTGCGTTGGCGAGGCCGTGCTTGGTGACCAGGAAGTCGACGAACAGGTCGACCCACTGACGGAGCGCTGCGAACGGAGAGTCGGCGCCGGCCAGCAGGCTCGGGCCGGCTTCGGCGCATGCCTCGACCTGGTGGCGGTAGACCGCGACGACGAGATCCGCCCGAGTCGGGAAGTGGCGGTAGATCGTCCCCATCCCGACGCCGGCTCTGGCCGCGATCTCACGGATGGGCGCATCAATGCCGGAGGTGACGAACACCTCGGCTGCGGCGGCGAGCAGCGTCTGCTCGTTGCGCAGCGCGTCGGCCCGCTTGCTTCGGGCCGGCGCCTTCCCGGACTGGCCTGCTGTGGGCACCATGCCCTCCTTCCCCTCGCCGTCGACTAGCCATGGAGCTAAAACGGAACACTGATCCGTTTACAAAGCGGAGCAGTGTTCCGTATAGTAAGTGGAACGGCGCTCCGGTTTCAGCGTAGCTGAAGCCGGACGTTCCCGACCGCCTTACCCGCCGGCCGAACGAGATCGGCGGCGGAGGCCATCGAAGGGAAAGACGCTCATGAAGACGCGCATGACCGCAACGACTCGCACAGCCGACACCGTCAGCCCGCCCACGCCCGTCCTCTCGGTCAGTCCGGTAGTGCTGTCGACTCCGGACCGAGCAGTGGACCTCCAGCTACGAGTCTCCGCGCCCGTGACCGGAGACGAGCTGCCGATCATCCTGCTCTCGCACGGCCAGGGCCACTCGAACCACCTCTCCTCGCTGAACGGCTACGCCCCTCTCGCCGACTTCTGGGCGGCGCACGGCTTCGTCGTGATCCAGCCCACCCATCTGAGCTCCACGACGCTGAGCGAGACCCTGGATCCCGACACCCCCGGGGCGCCTATGCACTGGCGGTCACGGGCCCAGGACATGCGGCGCATCCTCGACCAGCTCGACGCGGTGGAGACCGCCGTCCCCCAGCTCCTCGGGTGCCTCGACCGCAGCAGGGTCGCCGTCGCCGGACACTCGATGGGCGGGCACACCGCGAGCCTGCTGCTGGGCGCCCGGCTCACCGATCCGCACGACGGAACGGAGGTGGACCTGGCCGATCCCCGGATCACGGCGGGCGTACTGCTCGCGGCGCCGGGCAGAGGCGGCGACGCCCTCACCGAGTTCGTGGCCGAGAACTTCGCCTTCCTCCTGAGCACGGACTTCTCCCAGATGACGACGCCCACGCTCGTGGTCGCCGGCGACAAGGACGCCTCCGACCATCTGACGGTCTCGGGCCCGGACTGGCACACCGATCCGTACGTCCTCTCCCCGGGCCCCAAGTCCCTGCTCACCCTGTTCGACGCGGAGCACGGGCTCGGCGGCGTCTCCGGCTACGACGTCGCCGAGACCACGGACGAGAACCCCGAGCGAGTGTCCGCGGTCCAACGGCTCACCTGGGCCTACCTCCGCTCCGCGCTCTATCCCGGGGACCGCGCTTGGCAGGATGCACGCGAGGCACTGACGACCGGCCCCGACCCGCTGGGACGCGTCGAGTCCAAGGAGGCCGAGAGCACCGTCTCACCCACGGGAGCCGACAGCTCCCAGTGAGCTGACCTACCCTTCGGGACTGTGAGCCGGACACGGTCCGGCCCCCAAGTGCTGTGACGTGAAAGGTCGCCCCATGTGGCATGGCTGCACCCCGGTCCTGGGCGCGGAGCTGGACTCGCCCCGGCGGGAGATCTCGGGCTGGCAGATTCCGGGCATCGGCGAGCTGGACATCGAGTCCGAGGGATACCGGATGTCCGTGCTGCCCTCGGAGTCGACCCTGCGGGTGGAGTTGGCGTTCGCCGGCGCGTACGTCGAGTCCGCGACCGAGCCCTACCGCTCCCTGGGGCCGGTGCTGCTGTCGATGGAGGGAGTGCTGTCCCTCTCCCTCGACACCCCTGGGGCGCCTGACGGCCCGCTGTGGAAGCGAGTGCTGCGGGCAGACTCCTCGAACGACGTCCTGCGGATGGCCTGGGACGAGAAGAGCGACATCCTGTATGTGCGGGACGGCGGCCTGACCCTCGTCTGCCGGGGTGGCGCATGGCGTTGGCAGGTGAGCGCCTAACCCTTGTCGCAGCACGCCGGCCCGCAGGCGTCGGCGATGGCCGCGGTGTCCCAGTAGAAGGGGCGGACCTCCGCGATACGGCCGTCGGTGACCGTGATCGTCTGCAGGATCGGGAAACCGAGCTCCCGGCCGGTAGCCCGGGCGACCGCACGGACCTGGGTGAGCACCACCGCGGTCGCCCCGGCGGCGAGGAACTCCTGGTCCGCCATGACGAACGATTCCCACGCCTCGCTCATCGCGACGAAGAACCGCTCCAGGCCCTCGTGTCCACGCCACGTTCCGCCGTAGGGCAAGGCAGCGGCCTGGTGCAGGACGACATCGGGCGCGAAGAACGGGGCCAGCGCGTCGAACGAGGCGGCGCCCGGCCCACCGGCCCGGAAGTACTCCGCCTCGGCCGCGTACATGCCGGTGAGGACAGTCATCGAGTTCGTCATGGCGGGGTTCGTCATGCCGACAGCTTGGCCAGCCGAACGAGATCGCGCTGGCGGCAATCAGACGTCGACATGGCCGAGTACGACACAGCGAGGCCTCGGCCCAGATCAGGGCAGCGTCCAGAACTGGGTCGTCACCAGGTAGAAGACAACGCCCCAGAACACCATCACCGCGGCGACGATGCCGAGGCCGACGAGATTGGTCCTCGTCGCCGGCTCGTCCGGCGACGGCCGCAGCCACCGTTTGAGCAGGCGGTTCACGTAGTACGGCATCGTGACGAAGCTCATGATGAAGCTCGACAGCAAGTTGCCCACCAGCAGCCCGAGCCAGAGCGGCATCCCCAGCGGCGACAGGGCGAGCGTCAGCAGCACGACGGTCGGGTACAGGCCGACCCAGACCGCGATGGCGGTCTTGGTCTCCGAGGGCGGCGGCGCCTCCTTGCCGTTCTCCTCGAAGGCGAACCAGCTGCCGAACGAGTTGTCGATGGTGCGCATCCTGTAGTCGTTGAACTTCTCGCCTTCCGCGAGAACCTCCTGCCGCTTGGTCGAGGTCAGCCAGGCGTCGAGGTGCTCGGCGTTGTCGAAGCGGTACAGCGTGGTCCACTCGTCCTGGAGTCCCTCGATCGGGCGGAAGAGCTCGCTGCCGCAGAATCCCTCGAACTTGCTCTCCTCCTGGCTCATACGCCGCTGCCAGTTCAGGAAGTCGTCGACGTGATGCGGGTGGACGCGGTGGGTGACCACCACGGTCACCAGCGGATCCGTCGACTGCCTTCCACCGCTGAGAACCTGCTGGGTGGCGGGGCCGTCGAAATACCTCGTGCCGGCGTCGAGGAGACGCTGCCGGGTCGCGCTGTTGATCCACGCCTGCAGATGGGCGATCGAGTCGAACCGGTAGACGGTCACCCACTCGGGCTGCAGGGGCGTCGGCGGGGAGACCTCGGCGCCGAGAGACCCCGGGTAGTCGGCGGCAGCGGCGTTGACGCTGTGCTGCCACTTCTCGTACTCCCGCTCCAGCCCCGGCCGAACCCGCTGGCCGATGATGGCCGTCGCCGTGGACTCTTCGCGCTGTTCGGTGTTCATCGTCTCAGGCCGTCTGTACCGACTGGCTTTCGCTCAGCTGGCTGAAGATCCGCTCAGGAGTCAGGGGCAGCGCGCGGTAGCGGACGCCCGTGGCGTCGTGGAGCGCGTTCGCCAGCGCGGGGGCCACCGGGTTGATGCAGCACTCCGCCATCCCCTTCGACCGCATCGGCCCGACGGAGTCCGCCGAGTACACCAGGAGCACTTCGGTGCGGGGGACGTCGGCGTAGGCGGGGATACGGTAGTTGCGGAGGTTCGGGTTGACCATGGCGCCGTCCGCGTCGACCTGGTAGTTCTCGGTCAGCGCGAAGCCGATTCCCTGGGCGACGCCGCCTTCCACCTGCCCGCGCACCTGCGCCGGGTTGATGACGACGGCGGCGTCGGTCGCCTGCACGCTGTAGAGGACGCGGATCTCGCCCGTCACCCGATGGACGGCGATACGGAACCCCTGCGTGTTGGAGACGACGCTTCGGGGCGAGCCATAGGCCTTGCGGGCGGCGGTGAACCGAATGCCGCGCGCTCGGGCCAGCGCGACGAGCTCGGCCAACGAGACGCGCTGGTCGCCGCAGACGACGCCGTCGTCGTCCATCGAGCACATCACGAGATGGACGCCCGTGTGAGCGGCGGCGAACTCCAGAATGCGGTCGCGGACGGCGTTGGCCGCCCGCAGCACCGCGTTGCCCGCCACGAAGAGGCCGGCGCTCGCGAACGCCCCCGTGTCGAAGCCCGTGCGGTCGGTGTCGGACTGCACCAGGCGAATCCGCGACGGGGTCGTGCCCAGCTGATGGGCCGCGATCTGGACGTGCGCGGTCGACGTGCCCTCGCCGAACTCGACGGTGCCGACGGCCACTTCGTACACCAGGTCGTCGCCGAGGGTCACCCAGGCCTCGGAGATGTGCTCGGTCGGGGGCGCGGTCTCGTGCAGCGAACTCGCCACGCCGACTCCGACGAGCCATCCGTCGCCCGGAGACGACGCGTCGGCGGTACGGGCCAGAGCGCCGTCCACCAGGTCGATGCACTGCTGGAGCCCGTCCTCGGTGAACGCCACGTCGTCGGGGCCCTCGTGCATCGCGACGAGCGGCTCGCCCGGCCGCACGATATTGCGTCGTCGCAGTTCGAGCGGGTCGAGGTGCAGGGCGCGTGCCAGCTCGTCCATCGCCGACTCCACGGCGAACGCCGGCTGCGTCATCCCATAGCCGCGCAGCGCCCCGCTCGGCACGGTGTTCGTGTAGACGGAGTACGCGTCGTACTTCTTGTTGGGGCAGCGGTAGAGCATGACGGCGGCGCCGCCCGCGTACAGCGTCTCGCCGCCGTGGTTGCCGTACGCGCCCGTGTTGGACACATTGCGGACCTGGAACGCCGTGAGCCTTCCGTCCGCCTTCGCGCCGAGCTTGACCGTCAACGTCATCGGGTGCCGGGGCGAGGCGGTGGTGAACTCCTCCTCGCGGGTGTACTCGAAGCTGACGGGCCGCCCGGTGTCCAGGGTCGCGAGCGCGACCAGGTCCTCCGAGATCACCTCCTGTTTGCCGCCGAAGCCGCCGCCGACGCGTTTGCAGAACACCCGCAGCTGGTCCGGGCGCAGCGCGAAGAGATACGCGAGCTTGACCTTGGCGATCGACGGCGACTGGGAACTGGTGCGGACGTTGAGGCGGCCGTCGTCCATCCAGGCGATCGAGCCATGGGTCTCCAGATGCGCGTGCTGCACGCGCGGTGAGGAGTACGTGCCCTCGTGGATCACGTCGGCCGCGGCGAACCCCGCGTCGACGTCGCCGATGTGCGAATGGATCTCCAGCAGGATGTTGCGTACGGGGTCACGGGCGAAGGGATCCTCTGCGCCGTGCAGCTGCGGCGCCCCGTCGGCCATGGCCTCCTCCGGGTCGAACACCGCAGGCAGCGCCTCGTATTCGACGGCGATCCTTCGGCAGCCCTCCTCTGCCGCCCCGACCGTGTCGGCCAGGACCGCGGCGACGCGCTGGCCGACGAAGCGCACGGTGTCGTCGAGGATGTACGTGTCGTCCGGATCGACGAGGTGGTCGGTGTGGATCGCCGTGGTGAAGCGCCTGCGCGGCACGTCCTCCCAGGTGTAGACGCGCTGCACGCCGGGCACCGCGAGGGCCGCTCGCTTGTCGATCGACACGATCCGGGCGTGCGCGTGCGGCGAGTGCAGCACCTTGAGATGCAGCATGCCGTCGATATGGGTGTCCATCGTGAACTCGGCGCGTCCGGTCACCACGTCGTTGGCCGCCGGTGCGCCGACGCTCGCCCCGACGGCCTTTCCCGGCGCGGCGCTCTCCACGCCGACGACGCCCATCACGGCGTCCTCGATCCCTCGATAGCCGGTGCAGCGGCAGAGGTTGCCCTTCAACGCCCTCGGCAGGTCCTTCTTCTGCGCCTCCGTGAACGTCGCCGACGTCATGATCATCCCCGCGGTGCAGAAACCGCACTGGAACCCCGGGGCGTCGCGGAACTGGCGCTGCATCGGATGCAGGCTGCCGACTGACCCGAGCCCCTCGATCGTCGTCACCTCACGGCCGTCCGCGCGGAACGCCGGAGTGATACAGCTGTGCACCGGGTCGCCGTCCAGCCACACCGTGCAGGCGCCGCAGTCGCCGGCGTCGCACCCCTTCTTGACGCCGAAGCAGCCGAGCGAGCGGAGGAAGGTACGCAGGCACTGGCCGGGCTCTGGCTCCTCGTCGAAGCGGTTGCCGTTCACGGTGTACGTCATGCCGGGCCCCCAGCCATGAGTTCACGACGAATCTCTTCGGCGAAGTGCTCTGTCAGATGGCGACGGTGGTCGGGCGTCCCGTTGGGATCCGCGAACCAGACGTCGGCCGGGATGACGTCGATGCTCTCCCGCAGCGTCCGGGCATCGGGCATGGCGTGGAAGGCGATGCGCACCGGCTGCGTCGTGCCGGCGGTGACGGTGAGCAGCAGATCGTCCCTTCCCGGAGTCTGCGTGCCGACGAGGAACACCGTCGAACGGCCGAGACGGGTCAGCGTGAAGCGGCGGTGCGCGGTGCGCTTCTTCAGGGCGCGCGCCGGAACGTGGACGCGTCGCAGGATCTCCCCGGGAGCGAGGATGTTCTGATGGTCGCCGGTCACGAAGCCGAGGGCGTCGACGACGCGTTCGGACCCGTCGGGAGCCCAGAGCTCGTACTTCGCCTCGAGGGCCACCGTGAGCGTGATCATCGGGCCGGCGGGCAGGGACATACAGATATTGCCGCCGACGGTCGCCGCGTTCCAGACTTTGAACGAGGACAGGAACGCCTCGCAGCTCGGCCTGAACAGGCCGCCCGCGGTCCAGTCGGCCGGCGGCACGAAGGCGTACAGCTCGCGGATGGTGCACGTCGCGCCGATCTCCAGGCCTGCGTCGCTCGGGACGAGGGGATCCCACCGCAGCGCTGTCAGGTCGATCAGGCGGTGCAGACCTGGCTGCTCCATGGAGAAGAGCCATGTTCCGCCGGCGAGCCACGTGTCGCCTTCGCGCCAGTCGGCGCCGGGGCGGTCGGGCGGGCGCCGGACGACTTCGGTGATGGTGTTGAGGTCCATGGGAACTGATCTCCCTGGCGGCGATCACCGTGCGACGGACCACCTGCCGAACTCGATCGACCAGCGCGGGCCGCGACAGGCACCGTGGGGAGCGCTACGACTCGTACGGCAGCAAAGGACTCGACCGCTGCGATCGAGACTGCTCGTCGAAGGTTCTCGAGGAGGGCCGGCAAGCACACAATTCCTCCCAAAGTATATCGTGGCCCGCGCCGGCCCCGCCAAGTCAGGACCGCGTCGAGCAGGCCCCCTCCGCGTCGAGCAGGCCCCCGGGCGCCGACGCATCGGCACCTCGCATACCTCACGTACCTCGCCTCCCGTACGGACACCCGTACAGACACACTCCGGCCACACCTGGCCGCGGTCGCCTATCGACGCCGAGGTGGGGTACGCGGTGACGACGCACCCGAGGAAAGGACGGTTCGATGACGGATGTGTCGCGATCGCCCCGCGCCATCCAGCACGACTGGGAGTGGCAGCTGCGCGCAGCCTGCCGCGGCGCCGACAGCGGTCTCTTCTTCCATCCACACGACGAGCGCGGCGACGCGCGCGTCGAGCGGGAGAGGGAGGCGAAACGCGTATGCGACGGGTGTCCGGTCCGCAGGGAGTGTCTGAGCCACGCCTTGGAGGCGCGCGAGCAGTTCGGCGTGTGGGGCGGACTGGGCGAGGAGGAGCGCCGGGCACTGCTCGGCGCCGCGTCCGGCGATCGGCGGGAAGACCGGTCCCTGGCCCGATCGGCGGTCTGACCAGCCGTCTGATCAGTGCTCTGACCGGTGCTCTGACCAGTGGACTGGAGAGCGGCGGCCGGTCGGCTGAGCCGCCATGCGAGGCTCCGGGTCGTCTCGTACGATCCAGAGCCCGGCCGCCGACCGGCCGCCGGATCCGCCCGACGAACGGGTCGTGCGCACCGCGTCGTCGAGGCCCGGGAGACGGACGCCGTCCGCATCTCCATGGGATCGGACGCGGCCGGACTCTCCTCCGACGCCGCGTTCGTCGCGGGTCTCGTGCTGCCGCTCGCCCCCCTGACGCCCCTCTGGGCTGGGGCCCTGATCACGGGCGTCGCACTCGCCGCCTTCGCCGTCGCACTCAAGTCGACGGCCCGGAAGGAGAGTTCGCCCACGCGGCCCGCACAGCCCGAAGGTCCGCCCCTGCCCTCGCACGCCCCCCGGCACTGGCGTCGGGTCGGACGGTCGGCGAAGCGTCACGCGTTGAGGCCGCGCAGCAGTGCGGCGAGTCCGCCGAAGAACTCCTGGTCGGGGCCGACGTTCCGTGCCTGCCGCGCGGTCTCGGCCAGGTGGGGGAACTCGGCCGGCGTCAGTGCGGACATGGCGGCCGTCCCCTCGCCGGACAGGGCGCCCAGATGCTCCAGCTGGATCGCTCCGATCACATAGGCGATCAGACCGCGCAGCGCGACGACGCGTCGTTCGCCGTCGAAGCCCGCCTCGGCGAGGACGGCGAGCGCCGTCTCCGTCCAGCGGTGCAGGGCAGGGGTCTGGTGGCGGTGGGCGACCGTCAGCGGCACGACCGCGGGATGGGCGCTCATGGCCTCGCGCAGCCGCCGCACCAGGACCTCGATGCGTTCGTTCCACGGCTCGCCGGAGGGCGGCGGCTCGGTGTCGACGGCGCCCAGCACGTACTCGACGACGAGCCGTTCGAGCTCCTCCCGGCTGTCCACGTACCGGTAGAGCGCCATCGTGCTCATGCCGAGCTCTTTGGCGATGGCGCGCATGGACAGCTCGGCGAGCCCGTCGCGGTCGACGACGGCGAGGGCGGCCGAGGCCAGCTGGTCTTGAGTGAGCGAGCGTGGGCGAGGCATGGCAGTTGACAGCGTACGGCATACGCCTAACCTTGTAGGCGTACGCCGTACGTCTACAAGAGGGGTGTCATATGCGCATGCCACGAAGTGCGGTGCCCGCAGGGCGGATAGCGGTGGGCGCCGCCGTCGAGCCCCGTGTCCTCACGCCGGTCGTCGGCTCCCCGGTCCCCGTTCCCGACCCCGACCGGCTGGTCCACCTCCAGTTCCGGCGCTTCGCCGGCTGCCCGGTGTGCAATCTGCATCTGCGGTCGGTGGTGCTGCGGCACGAGGAGATCGAGGCGGCAGGCGTCCGCGAGGTCGTCGTCTTCCACTCGCCCGCCGCGGAGCTGCTGGAGCACACGGCCGACCTTCCGTTCGCCGTCGTCGCCGACCCCGCCAAGCGGCTGTACGCCGAGTTCGGCGTGGAGTCCGCGCCCCGGGCCCTGCTGGATCCGCGCGCCTGGGGGCCGATCGCCCGGGCGGTCCTGCGCGGCGCGGGGGAGGTCCTCCGGGGCAGGGGGAGGCTGCCGGAGAGCCGGCAGCCGGGCGGGCGGCTCGGCCTGCCCGCCGACTTCCTGATCGCCCCCGACGGCCGGGTCGTCGCCGCCCGGTACGGCGAGCACGTCTACGACCAGTGGCCGGTCGACGAGCTGCTGCGGCTCGCCTCGCGCACGCCGCAGCCGGACCCCGGGCTCCGCTGAGCCCTCTGACTACCGGTGCTCGGGGTTCGGGTAGTCGAAGCGGCAGCCCGCGTCCCACTCGGAGCGCTGGTTGCCGTGCGCCGGGATGCCGCCCGCCCGCTTGAGCATGGCGGCCAGATGCAGGAGGTTCCAGGTCATGAAGGCGGTGTTGCGGTTGGTGAAGTCGTTCTCCGGACCGCCCGATCCGGGGTCGAGGTAGGAGGGCCCGGGGCCCGCCGCGCCGATCCAGCCGGCGTCCGCCTGGGGCGGGATCGTGTAGCCGAGGTGCTGGAGGCTGTAGAGGACGTTCATGGCGCAGTGCTTGACGCCGTCCTCGTTGCCGGTGATCAGACAGCCGCCGACCCGCCCGTAATAGGCGTACTGGCCCTTGTCGTTGAGCAGGCTGGAGCACGCGTAGAGCCGCTCGATCACCTTCTTCATGACGGAGCTGTTGTCGCCCAGCCAGATGGGGCCGGCCAGGACGAGGATGTCCGCCGCCATCACCTGTTGTTCGTACAGTTCCGGCCAGGCGTCGCTCGCCCAGCCGTGCTCGGTCATATCAGGCCACACGCCGGTCGCGATGTCGTGGTCGACGGCCCGGACGACGTCGACCTGGACGCCCTGCGCCTCCATCAGGGCGCGGCTCCGGTCGATCAGCCCCTGCGTGTTGCTGACTTCGGGCGAGCGCTTCAGCGTGCAGTTGAGGATCAGGGCGCGAAGGTCGTCGTAGCGGGCGGGCGGCGAGTCGACACCGGGCGAGGGGGTGGTCACAGGGCCTCCTGGGTTCCGCGCCGTGCCGGTCACGGCGGGGCGACGCAGACCCATCGTGCTGGCCGGGCTGTTGACGCGACGGCTGCGGCGCAGCCGGCTGCCGACGATCACTCCGACAGCCGAGCGCTGCCGTCCGGGGCGGGCGGACGCGGGTGGCGGCCGAACTCTTCCGGGCCCCGGCGGCCGACGTCTTCCGGCCGGTCCGGGCGGCGCGCGGAGCTCCGGTTGGACTGCGCGGTCGCAGGGAGGCGAGGCTGGCCCCTGGCACGCGTGACGACGCCCCGGCCGGGGCCAGTCGCCCCATCGCCCCGACGCGTCTTGTGCGGCGGGGCCGGCTCGAAGGTTGGATCATGCACCACACCCGTGCGCGGCGCGCTCTCCTCGCCGCGCTCGTCGCGCTCTTCCTCGTACCGCTCACGGCCTGCGACTCCGATGGCTCGCCGGCCGGAAGCCGGTCGTCTACGGCCGGGTCGCCTTCGGCCGCCTCGTCGGGGGCCGGGTCGCCCGGGGCCACGGGGACGACGCGGCCGGGCGCCGCCGGCACGTCGTACGCCCGCGAGTTCACCAAGCTCGAGGAGCGGTTCGACGCGCGCCTGGGCGTCTACGCCGTCGACACCGGCACCGGGCGCGCGGTGGCCTACAACGACACACGGCGCTTCGCCTACGCCTCCACGTTCAAGGCCCTGGCGGCCGGCGCCGTGCTGCGCAAGTACTCCCTGAGCGGGATGGACCGGGTGGTGACGTACTCCCAGTCCGATCTGGTCGACTACTCCCCGGTGACGGAGAAGCACGTCAAGACCGGGATGAGCCTCAGCGCGCTCTGCGACGCGGCCGTCCGCTTCAGCGACAACACCGCGGCCAATCTGCTGCTCGACCAACTCGGCGGCCCCCAGGGCCTGGACGCCGTGCTCGCGGGGCTGGGGGACGACGTCACCCAGATGGAGCGCCGCGAACCGGAGCTGAACCAGTGGGTCCCGGGCGCCACGCGCGACACGAGCACGCCCCGGGCGCTGGCCGAGGACCTCAAGGCGTTCGTACTCGGAGACGTCCTCGGCGCGCGCGAACGGGACCAGCTCACACAGTGGCTGCGCGGCAACACCACCGGAGCGAACCTCATCAGGGCCGGGATGCCGAAGGGCTGGGTGGTCGGCGACAAGACCGGAGCGGGCAGCACCTACGGCACCCGCAACGACATCGCCGTGGTGTGGGCCCCCGGCGCCGCTCCCATCGTCATGGCGATCATGTCGCACCGTACTGAGGAAGACGGTAAGTACGACGACGAGTTGATCGCGGAAGCGGCGGCCGTGGTGGCCGGCACACTGTCCTAGCGGACGTCGTGCGGCGAGCTCACACCTCGCTGAGCTCGTTCGAGGTCGAAGTCGAGGTCGGCGTCGAGGTCGGCGTCGAAGCCGAAGCCTGGGTCGAGGTCGAGGTCGAGGTCGACGGCGTGGCGGGGGCGGCAGGCGCCGGCTCGGCGTGACGAGCGGCGCGCCGAGCGCCGCCCAGCAGCAGGCCGACCGCGACCCAGGCGAGCATCCACGGCGCGGGCTCCAGGATCGCGGCGGCGACCACGGACCAGGCCCCCAGCGTCCACGCGATGAACAGCGGCGGCACGATGCCCCGGCGGTCCAGCCACAGCACGGTCAGGCCGATCACGACGAGGGGAACGCCGAAGCTGCCCGTCGTCAGCCAGAACGCCGCCGTGGCCGAGCTCATCTCGACGACCCCCTCCTGGGGGTCCCACAGCTTGCCGCTGAACCACTCGTCGGCGTAGTGCGGGGACGTCAACAACAGAGCGAGGAAGGTGTGTCCGACGCCCAGGAACACGATGATGCGGCCTGCCCACTTGATCATTTGAACTCTCCCCCTGCTGCGGACTCTTGACTGCGGAACTCCACGCGACTGCGAACCTCAGCCGAACGGTATTACGGAACCAACAGTTTCGATACTAACGGTTCCGTATAGTAGGACCATGCCGAACCCAAGACAAGCCGTGGGGCGTCCCAGGGACAGTCAGGTCGATCACGCCATCGTCCGCGCCACCCGCGAGCTGCTGGGCGAACGCGGCTACGCGGGACTCACGGTCGACGCCGTGGCGACGAGGGCCGGTGTCGGCAAGGCCGCGATCTACCGGCGGTACGCGACGAAACAGGAGATGATCTTCTCCGCCGTGGTGCACGACATGGGGGAGCAGCCGCCGCCGGACGCGGGGTCCCTGCGCGCGGACCTGGCCGCCGTCTGCCAGACCATCGCCGGGCAGCTCGGCTCGGCGCCGACCGATGTGCTGGCCGGCCTGCTCGCCGACGTCTACTCGGACACGGCGCTGGGCGCCCGGTTCTCCGAGACGTTCCTCCAGCGCGAACGGCTCGTCGTGACCGAGGTGCTCGACCGCGCGGTCGCACGCGGCGAACTGGCGGCCCGGCCCGACCCGGCTACCGTGCAGGCGCTGCTGATGGGCCCGATCTTCGCCTGGCTGCTGATCCTGATGGGAGACCCCGACAAGGTGCCGGACCTCGCCCGCACGGTCGCCGAGTCGGTGGCGGCCGTGCTGCTGACCGGGGCGGTCGCCGGCTGAGCGCTCTTCGCCGGGCCGGAGCCGGGCGCGGGCAGGGGCCGTGCGGCCGGGCGCCGAGACCGTAGCGCGTGCCGGGTTCCCCCCACACCGGCCAACGGGCCTGGCTCTAGGCGGAGTCGCCGGCGGCGAGGACGGACTCGGCGACCGAGGTGCGCGCGTAGAGCACGGAGCGGCCGGCGCGGTGGGCGCTGACCAGGCCGGCGTCGCGCAACGCGGTCAGGTGCTGCGACACCCCCGCCGCGGAGAGTCCGGTACGGCGGGCGAGTTCGGTGGTGGAGGCCGGTGTGTCGAGTTCGGTGAGCAGCAGGGTCCGCGAGCGGCCCAGCACGGCGGCGACGGCGTCGGTTTTGGCGACGGGCCGGCGCTGCCACAGCGATCCGGTGCCGCGCGCCGGGTAGGCCAGTTGCGGCGGGTCCGGCAGCGACACCCGGGTGCGCAGGCCCGGTCCGGTGAACACCGACGGAATCAGCAGCAGCCCCGCGCCCGCCGTCTCCCGGGTCAGTGTCTGCTTGCGGCGGACCAGCCGCAGCGCGTTGTCGTCCCAGGACACCGAGGTGTGCAGATCGTTGAACAGATGCCCCGCACCGCGCTCCGCGACCTGCCGGGCCCGGTAGAGGACATCGGCGTCGAGCACGGCCCGGATCCTCGCCCAATAGGGCGCGAGCGCAAGCTCCCAGTACGTCTCTATCTCCTCCGCGACCTTGACCAGGCACGTCTGCGGATCGGCGTACAGAGTCCGCAGCCGGGGGCCGAGGCTTCCCTGATGGCGGGCCAGGTGGTCGAGGTCCCGGCGTACCCGGTCGACGGGAGCGGCCACGATCCCGGCCAGCTCCGCCGCCAAGGACGGCGCCGGTCCCGCGGGCGCCGGGTTGAGGAAGTCGGGTGTGTAGCCGACCGGCGGCGTGAACTCGGCGAGCCAGCCCCGGTCCAGCCCGGCGGCCGCCACCCGCGGCCGCACCTGTTCCACCCAGGTCCGGTGCACCGGGTGCGCGGAGGCGGAGCTCAACAGCCGGAAGCTGGGCGCGACCTCCCACATCGGCGAGACGACGAACCGCATCTGCGCCAGATCGCTCGCCGAGAACTCCAGCTCTGCCAGGAGGACCACCCCGAGGATTCAGTCATGCCTTAATCAATGGTGCGCCAGCCTATAGCGAGTGGATCATTCCGGCATGACTTCTCAGACGATCACCGCAGAAGCGTCAGGTACCTGGAAACTGGGCGACTTGACCGTCAACCGGATCGGTTTCGGCGCGATGCGCCTGGCGCAGAACGGCGAGGCGCTGGTGCCCGACGCCGTGCCGAGCGATCGCGGGCGGGCGATCAGTGTGCTGCGCCGCGCGGTCGAGCTCGGTGTGAACCACATCGACACCGCCGCGTTCTACTTCTCGTCGCTGCGCTCCGCCAACGAGCTGATCAACCGGGCTCTGGCCCCCTACCCGGACGACCTCGTCATCGCCACCAAGGTCGGGCCGGGCCGAGGCCTGTCGGGGGAGTGGCTGAACCACGCCACACCTGAGCAGCTGCGAGGCCAGGTCGAGGAGAATCTGCGCCAACTGGGCCGCGACCACCTCGACGTGGTGAACCTGCGCATCGTCCGCGACGACTCGATCGCCGAACGCTTCGGCGCCCTGGCCGACCTGCGCGACGCCGGACTCATACGCCACCTCGGCCTCTCCAACATCCGCGTCCAGCATCTCGCCGAGGCCCAGGCCATCGCTCCCGTCGTCTGCGTCCAGAACCGCTACGGCCTCGGTGCGTCGCCCGAGCAGGAGGAGCTTCTGCGTATCTGCGGCGAGCAGGGGATCGCATTCGTGCCGTTCTACGCGATCGCCGGCGCCGGGGGCCAAGCGGGCGCGGGCGCGGCGGAGAGCGAGGAGGCGCTGGCCGTCGCGCGCGCCCACGGCGCGAGCGCGGCGCAGGTCAGGCTGGCGTGGACGCTGAGCCGGGGCCCGCATGTGCTGGCCATCCCCGGCACCGGCGACCCGGACCATCTGACCGCCAACGTGGCGGCCGGCGTTCTGCGTCTGTCCGAGGACGAGTTGGCCCTCCTCGACGCCCTCCACCGCCGCGGCGCGTGAGCGAGCAAGCTCGCAGCTCGCATCGAGGGGCTCGGACTCGGACTCGAGCCCGGGCCTGGAGGCTCACCGCTGATCGCGCGCCGGTGGAAACTCCCTACCGCGGTGGCCGGGAGAGACGGGAGACTCGTCGCATGGCTGACATGGGGGCGTTCCGGGAAGCGGTCACGGCGTGGGCGGCCGGCGGCCCCGGCGACCCGGCACGCGAGCTGGCCGAACGGCTTCCCGTCCGGGCAGTCGTCCTGCTCGAAGGGCTGAGCGACGCCGCAGCGGTCAGCGCGCTTGCCGAGAGCCGCAGCCGGGACCTGGCAGCCGAAGGCGTCTGCGTCATGCCGATGGGCGGTGCGATGAACGTCGGTCGTTTCGCCGGCCTCCTCGGGCCGACCGGCCTGGGCCTGCGCCTCGCGGGACTGTGCGACGAGGCGGAGGGTCGCTACTACGCCCGCGGCTGGGAGCGGGCCGGTGCACTCCGGCAAGGCTTCTTCGTCTGCGCGGCGGACCTGGAAGACGAGCTCATCCGCGCGCTGGGCGCGACACGAGTGGAGGAGCTCGTCCAGGCGGAGGGCGACCTGCGCCCCCTGCAGACCTTTCTGCGCCAGCCCGCACAGCAGGGCCGTACCGCGCAGCAGCAGTTGCGGCGGTTCCTCGGCACGAAGAAGGGGCGCAAGATCCACTACGGCCGCGTCCTCGTCGAGGCGCTCGACCCCGACCGTGTGCCCGCCCCACTCGACGAGCTGCTCGCCGGCCTCTGACCGCTGGGGAGACGTCACTCTCGGCCGCGACTACGCCTTCACCGACCGCCCGTGGCAGCCGACGGACCCGATCCTGAGCCCGTGGCAGCCGACGGACCTCGACGTCGTGCGGACCGGCGCGTGGCTACGGGCGGACGAACGCCCTTCCCCGCCGCTCTGCAGGCGGGCGCCACGACGGCGGCTGCTCGGGCCGGCGCGCCTCAGGTGGTGGTACCCCAGGGGGCTGACCAGCCGTACTGGGCGGAGAGGGTGGCCGACCTGGGCATCGGCGTGGCACACGACGGTCCGACTCCGACCGTCGAGTCCCTGTCGACCGCGCTCAAGACGGTCCTGACCGCTGACACTTGTGCACACGCGCAGGCCGTGGCCGGCACGGTCCGCACCGACGGGGCGACGGTCGCCGCGGAGCGGCTGCTCGCCGAGATCGGCGGAGAGAGGCCGCCCGTGCCCGCGTGAAGCACACGGGTTCGTCGGCTCAGGGACGGCGCCCGGGGCGGGGCTGAGTCGTATCCCCGCCTCGTCTGCTACGCGCCGGATGCCGTCGCCCGGTCCGTGGGCGCCGGTGGGTCTGGCGTCCCGGTCGCGTCGGCGGGTCCCGTCGGTCCGGTGTCGGGCGTTTGCGTCGGACCAGTCGAGCTCTCGCTGCGCTGGGCGGTCATCGGCTGCCGGTCCAGTACCTCGATGTACATGATCCGGCCGTATACGACGTCGAGGACGAGCATGCCCTTCTCGGGGAGGAGCGGTACGCACCGATGGCCCTCGCCGTACGGCTTCCCCTTTGGGCGGACGGCCGTGTGGAAGCTCTGGCAGAAGTCGTCGCCGCAGTCGCATCGGGCGACGAGCCGGACATCCCAGACGACGATGGCCAGCTCACGCTCTCCCTCGGCTTCCAAGAGGGCGATCAGCTCGGCGATGAGGTCCGGATAGACGTCGCGAACGAGGGGGTGGTCCTGCTCCATGCCGGGAGATTAGCCGGAGCGGCCTCCCGGTGCGTCGCCATTTCCGTACGGTCTCCTTCGCCGCCGCCCGACGTCTGCGGGCAGCCCTCGCCCGCGGATGCCGGCGCCGGCTGCGGTCTGAAGGCCGACGGCGCTCTCCGCGCACCCGACGGCACCGCACCGCGCGACGCGCCCTTCAACCGCCGGGGCGGACCCCGAAGGGAGCGCATCCCCAAAGAATCTCCGCCGACTCATTGACACCCACCCCTCCCGTCCCGACACTCATCGCACCCTAGACAATGAAATGAAGTTCATCAGGCGAACAGAGTCTCTCCCTCGAACCGCTCGCACCTCAGGGACTGCCATGACATCCACCGGAACCCCGGACTCACCCGCCCCGCACCCCCGATCCCCGCATACCTTCCGCTCGGTGCTCCCCGTCCTCGCCCTGTGCTGGCTCGCCGTCTTCTTCGACGGCATGGACGTCAACATCTACGGGGCCGTCATGCCCCACATGCTCGACGACCCCGACCTCGGGCTCACCCCGGCCGACGCCGGCACCATCGGCAGCTGGACCACCTTCGGCATGCTCATCGGCGCACTCGTCGCCGGGAACGTCACCGACTGGCTCGGCCGCCGCCCCATGCTCGTGGCCAGCGTCATCCTCTTCTCCCTCGGCTCAGCCGTCTGCGCCATAGCCGCCACCCCCGCCCTCTTCGGCGCCGGCCGCTTCCTCGCCGGCCTCGGCCTCGGCGGACTGATGCCCCTGTGCCTGGCCATGGTCATGGAGTTCGCGCCCCCGCGCCGCGCAGCCCTCACCGTCGGCCTGCTGATGACCTCGTACCACGTAGGCGGCATGGCGGCCACGGGCCTCGGCCTCACCGTCGCCCCCGCCGCAGGCTGGCGCTGGGTCTTCTGGGCCGGCGTCCTTCCCGCGCTCATCGCCGTGCCGCTCCTCCTCAAGTACCTCCCCGAGTCGCCCGGCGTCCTGCTCGCCCGGCGACAGCACGCCCAAGCCGACGCCGTCGCCGACCGCTACGGCCTGCCCCGCCCCACCGCCGTCGAGGCGCCCGCCACCGGCGCCAAGGGCCGCCTCGCCGCCGTCGGCGCCCTCTTCCGCCCCGAATCACGCTGGGCCACCCCCTTGCTCTGGGCCGCCTCCTTCTGCGGACTCCTCCTCGTCTACGGCGTCTCCACCTGGCTTCCGCAGATGATGCGCGCCTCCGGCTACAGCCTCGGCTCCTCCGTCAGCTTCCTGCTCGTCATCAACGCCGGCGGAATCGTCGGCATGCTCATCGCCGGCCGTACCGCCGACCGCTTCGGCCCCGTACGCGTCTCCGCCCTCTGGTTCGTCCTCACCGCCGCTGGCGCCCTCCTCCTCCAGGCCCACCTCCCGCTCGGCCTGACCTACGTCGTCGTCGCCGTCACCGGCGTCTGGCTCTTCAGCGCACAGGTGATGGTCTACGCCGCCACCAACACCGTCTACCGCGGCAGCGAACGCGCCGCCGGCCTCGGCTGGGTCACCGGCGTCGGACGCACCGGCGCCGTCCTCGGACCCTGGCTCGGCGGCGTCCTCGCCGCGAACGGGAACGAGACCTGGGGCTTCACCGCGTTCGCCGTCGCCGGACTCCTCGGCGCCACCGCCATCTCCCTCGTCCCCCTCGCGACCCGCCACGCCGCCCGCAAGAGCGGCACGGCGACCGCCGACACGCCCACCACAGGCCCCGCCCCCCTGGCCTCCGACGTGTGAACTCCACAGTGGCCGACCCCGCCCCGCTGCCTGCTCCCGCAGGCAGCGGGGTCTGTCATGGGATGGCAAAGAATCCGCCGCCGCGCGACCTTTTCGCGCCCTGTGGCCATCTCACCTTCTCGGCGCCCCCAGGGACGCCGGGCAAGGAACCCTCCGACGGGGGAGGGCATCGCGTCGAGGAACAGAGAAACAGCATGAGCGGCACACCACGCGGCAGCGCCGACGACGGCGACGGCACGGCGGCGAGTCCGGTGACAGGACAGCCGGCGCGGGACCGGGGGGCCGCCGCCCGTGACCTGATGGGCCGTGAGCGGCTCCTCGCGCGGATCTCCGGCGTGCTGGCCGGACACGCGCCGGAGGGACCCGCGCTGCTGATGCGCGGCGAGCCGGGCGTGGGCAAGAGCGCGCTGCTGGACGCGGCCGCCGGGTATGCGCGCGCCCACGGCGCCCGGGTCGTTCGCACGTCCGGCGTCGAGTGCGAGGCGGGCCTCGCGTTCTCCGGCCTCCACCAGCTCCTGCATCCCCTCCGGAACCGGGCGGGCAGTCTGACGGCGGGGCAGCAGTACGCCCTGGACCGCGCGTTCGGCTTGGGCGCCGGGGACGCGCCCGACCGTATGGCGGTCTCCGTAGCCGCGCTCGCCCTCCTGACGAACGCCGCCGCCGACGCGGGGACGCTGCTCCTGGTCGTCGACGACGTCCAGTGGGTCGACCGCAGCAGCGCGGAGGTGCTGGCGTTCCTCGCCCGTCGGCTCGATGCGGGGCTGGCCTTCCTCGGCGCGTCCCGACCCGGCGCGGGCGGAGTGTTCGACGGATCGGGCCTGCCCGAGGCGGAGGTTCCCCCGCTGGACCCCGACGCGGCGCGGCGACTGCTGGAGGCGTCGCATCCCGGTCTGCCCACGGCGGTGCGGGACCGGCTGCTCAAGGAGGCCGCGGGCAACCCGCTGGCGCTGGTCGAGCTGCCCACGGCGCTGAGCGCCCGCCAGCTCCTCGGCCGGGAGATGGTGCCCGCGAGCCTCCCGCTGAGCGGCCGGCTCGAGAGGCTGTACGCGGACCGGGTACGCGACCTGTCGCCCGCGACCCGACGTCTGCTGCTCGTCGCGGCGCTCGAAGGGGCGGGCGGCCTGGAGACCGTGCACGCCGCGGCCGGCGACGACTGGGACGTCCACGCGGTGAACGAGGCCGAGCTCGCCGGTCTGATCCGCGTCGACGGCGGCCGCCTGGTCTTCCGGCACCCGCTGATCCGCTCGGCGATCGCGCAGGCCTCTCCTCCCCATGCGCGCCGCGCCGCCCACCAGGCCCTGGCCGACGCACTGCCGGCCGACCCGGAGCGCCGCGCCTGGCATCTGGCGGGGTCGGTCGTCGAGTCGGACGAGCGGATCGCCCAGGCGCTCGAGGACGCGGGCGAGCGATCCGTCGAACGGGGCGGAGCGGCGGCGGCCGTGCCCGCCTTCCTGCGCGCCGCCGAGCTGAGCCCCCGGCGCGAGGACCGGGCCAGGCGGCTCAGCGCCGCCGCCTACGCCGCCGGACAGTCGGGCCAACTGGACTACTCCGCACGCCTGTTGGCCGAAGCCGACCAGCTCGACGGGGGCGGCGCGGAGGCCAGGGACACCGGCATCGCCCGCGCCTATCTGCTCATGCACCAGGAAGGCGATCTCGACGGCGCCCATCGCCTGCTCGTCCGCTGCCTGGGAGAGCGGCTCCCCGCCGAGCAGGCCTCCCGCACCGCCGCGCCGGACGAGGCGATGTACATCCTGCTGTTCGTCTGCTACTTCGCGGCCCGAGCCGACCTGTGGGCGTCGTACGACGCGGCGCTCAAGGCCATGGCGCCCCAGTCGTCCGACCTGACCCGGCTCTACCGCGACGCCGTCGTCGCGACGACCGAGCAGGCCTCCAGCCTGCGCGAGCGCCTCGACGTCCAGTTCGCCGCCGTGTCGGAGACGACCGACCCGTGGCGAGTCGCGCGCCTGGGCCTCGTCGCGCAGCAGATCGACGCGATCGGCGACTACCGGGACCGGATCCGCGGCGCCCTGCGGGATCGGCCGGCGGGCACGCAGGCCAGCCGGCTCACCGGCGCGATCCTGCTCGTCACCGACGACTTCCTCGCCGGCCGGTGGGACAGCGCGGAAGCACTGGTCGCGGACCAGCTCGACCTCGCGCACACCGCCGGATACCAGCTCCTGGGATGCCTGCTGCGCGGCCAGGCGGCCCTGCTCGCCGCCGCACGCGGACGCAGCGACGTCGTCGACGCGCTCGTCCACGAGGTGGTGGCGTGGGCGGGGCCCCGGGGCATCGAGATGCCGGTCGCGGCCGCGCGGTACGCCCAGGTGCTGGACGCGCTCGGGCGCGGCCGCTACGAGGAGGCCTGCGCCTGGGCCGCGCAGATCAGCGCGCCCGGAACCCTGCCGTACCGCAGCCGCTACGGGCCGATGATGGTGCTGGACGTGGTCGAGGCGGCAGTGCGCTGCGGCCGTCTCGACGACGCACGCGAGCACCTCGGTGCGGTGCGTCGGGCAGGGGTCCACCGCGTCTCCAGCCGGACCGCGCTCGTCGTGGCCGGCGCGGAGGCCCTGTGCGCCCCGGAGGCAGAGCAGGGCGCGGCGTTCGAGAAGGCGCTGTCGATCGAGGGCGGGCGGCGGTGGCCGTTCGAGTACGCGCGTGTGCAACTCCTCTACGGCGAGTCGCTGCGCCGTATGCGCGAAGCGGGCCGGGCACGCGATCAGCTGTGGCCCGCGCTGCGCTCGCTCGAGTCCCTCGGCGCGGCGCCATGGGCCGAGCGCGCCAGGAACGAGCTCCGCGCGACCGGACTCCATGTGACGCGTCACGAGGGGCGGTCGCCGCTGCTGACGGCCCAGGAGACGCAGATCGCGACGCTGGCTGCCGGCGGGCTGACGAACAAGCAGATAGCCGAGCGGATGCATCTGTCCCACCGCACGGTCAGCAGTCACCTCTACAAGATCTTCCCCAAGCTGGGGATCACCTCCAGAGCGGCGCTGCGCGACGCCTTGACGGCGCCCTCGACCACCTCGACGCCTGCCACGGCTGCTTCTGCCACTGCTGCTTCGCCTCCGTGAGACGGCCGCGCCTACAGCACGCCGCTGCGGAGCGCGTAGGCCACGGCATGGGCGCGGTTGCGCAGCTCCAGACGGTTCGTCACGCCGTGGATGACGTTCTTGATGGTCCGCTCGGAGAAGCTCAGTCGCTCGGCGATCTCCGAGGTGTCCATGCCGTCGGCCAGGAGCCTGAGGACCGCGGTCTCGCGTGCCTGCAACCCGGCGACCGTCGCGGCGTCCTGGGGCAGTACGTCGCGCTGCACGGCCCGCACGTGCTCGACCAGCCTGCTGAGCAGTGCGTCCGGGGTCCGGGCTACGTCTCCGCGGATCCCGAGGACGGCGCTGACGACGCGTTCGCGCACGGCCTCCCGCCGCAGGACCACGCGCGCCAGGCCGTAGCCGACCGCCCGCGCCAGATGGTGCTCCCGGATCGAGTCCGCGACCAGGACGATCCGCATGCCCGGATTCGTCGTCTCCTTCGCGGCTCGCTCCATCCGGGCGAGCGTCGCCTCGCTGACGTCGTTGTCAAGCACCACGCAGACATCGGCCTGACGGCGTGCGTCGGGAGGCAGCAACATGATCTCGCCGCTCGCCTGCACGTAGGCGGCGATGCCCGCGGCGACGAGGGGCTCCGAGGCGAGAATGGCGACACGAAGGGGATTCACAGGCACTCCACGGTGGGGACGCGTCAGGGCGGTCGAGTGCAGCTTGCGCGTTCGCCGGGTCGGCGGAGACCGGTCAGATGACTGAGCGTGCGTGTGACGACAGTCGCAGTCATACGCGTTCCGTCGCGTTCCCGCCGTCCGCCGAGGGCGCTGGGCCGTCGTCGGGCAGCGACAGAAACCCCGTGTGCGGACCGCAGTTGACGTACTCGGCGGTGACCGACCCCGCGGGCAGTACGGAGACCTCGTGCCAGAACGCGACGTCCAGCGGCTGATCGCCCTTCCCGATCGTCTGGAAGAAGCTGGCGTAGATCTCCAGCTGCGTCCCCTGCGAGCGGCCCCAGGCCAGCAGGTGATCGAGGGACACGAACCAGGCCACCGTGGAGGAGCGGGCGAGCGGGGAGCCGTCGTCGCTCTGCTCCTGGAGGCTGCGCGCCGCGATGCATCCGCTGTCCGGGGTGCTCGCCAGGTACTCGACGCCCCGCTCCCTCGCCGGCGCCACGCCGTCGGCCAGATAGGTGTGCCGCAGGGCCGCCGACGCCGACCAGTCCTGCACCGTACGGATGAGGGTGACGCTGCGGGGAACGGTCACGGTCACACGCCGGCCCCGGGTCTCGCCGAACTCCGTTGTGACGCCGTCGAGTGCGGGTTCCAGCGGGCCGGTCGCGGACGCGGCGACACGGTCCCTCGCCGCGGCCCAGTAGTCGTGCGCGGCCGTCTCGGCGACGTCGGCGCCGGGGAGGCGGCTCATGACGCACTCCTCGCGCCAGTGCCCGACCGGCCCCTGGAGGGGCAGGTCCTCCCAGACCGCTCGCACTCTCGCGGACCGCTTCCAACGCCGGTGCGCGCGTGGATCGTTCCAGTACGCCAGCCATACCGTGTTGTGCGCCCCGGACGGGTCCACGAACGAGCCCCGGTCCAGCGCCGTGGGCGCGTCCGGGCCCGAGAAGCACGGGGCGAGGCCGAGAGCCGCCTCGGCCGCGAGCTCCGCCGTCGGGGCCTGGCAGCCGTACTGCCCGAAGCAGAACTCGTCGGTCTCTGCCGGGGATCGCGTGCTGTGGGCTGTGAACCGGGGGTTGGGCCGCGGCAATGTGTCTGTGGACATGCACTCCTCCTGCCCGGAGTCTGGCGGCCTATGGGCGCCGAGCGTCAGGTTCCCCGCGGCGAGCCTGGCCTTCGGCACACCGGACGCTGCCTCATGGGGCACGGCCGGGCGCCAGGCACTCGACGGTGTGGCCCTTTCGGCCGTCCGACGGCAAGGGCCGGATAGGCGTCGCGGACCGTCCCCAGCCCGTCGTCGTACCGCTGATCGGCGTTTCGCTCGCGCGATAGAAAAGGCGTAGAAGGCACATTGCCGTGGTCGATCGTGCAGTCGACTCCCGAGAGTCGTCGACTCGCGCCGACGGCATGGCACGCTCGAGGAAATCCCCCGCTGAGGATCCGTTCGAGGATCTGTTCCCGGCGGTTGTCTCCCGTCAGGCGCTGAACGGCAAGGGTGAATGGAGAGTGAGTCCGGCAATGGCGAAATCGGTGGTCGGCGACAGAGCCCGGGTGTCGAGTCGTGCCCCCTTAGGGAAGATCCCCTCAGGAAAGGGCCCGTCTGAGAAGGACCCGTCTGAAAAGGGCCCGTCTGGAGAAAGCCCGGTCGCCGGGGTCGCCGACTCGGAGCGGCTCGGCGGCTACCGGAGCGTATTCGACTCCTTTACCAAGGACGCGCAGGGGCACATCTCCCGAATAGAGATCACGGCGCGGCTCCAGCAGGCGGGCATCAGCCCCGACGACCCCCGTATCGCCGATGCCTGGCGCGCGCTGGGCGAGCCGGGCGAGGGCGGCAGACAGGTCGACCTGGAACGCTTCGCCAAGCTGTGCCGGCACTCCGGCGGGCTGGTGGCCCGTGCCGTCACCGGCGAGCTGGCCGTCCCCGACTTCCCTTCCTTCACGGCCGACATCGCCCAGATCCACGCGGGCCTGCGGTCCGATCGCCGTGGACAGGTGGCCGACTACATACCCCAGCTGAAGCGCGTACCGCCCGATCAGTTCGGCATCGCCGTCTGCACGGTGGACGGCCAGCGCTTCAGCGTCGGCGAATCGGACGTCGGCTTCTGCGTCCAGTCGGTCTGCAAGCCGATCACCTATGCGCTGACCCTGGAGGAGCACGGCGCCGAGGTCGTCCACCGTCATGTGGGACGGGAGCCGAGCGGGCGGGGGTTCAACGAGCTGTCGGTCAACGGTGACGGGCTGCCGCACAACCCTATGATCAACTCCGGTGCCATCATGAGCTGCTCGCTCGTGAAATCGTCTCTCGACATCGCGGACCGCTACGACTACGTCGCCGACACCTGGCGGAGACTTTCCGCGGGCAGCGCCGTCGGATTCAACAACGCCGTATATCTGTCGGAGCGACAGACGGCCGACCGCAATTTCGCGCTCGGCTATTTCATGCGCGAGCACCAGGCGTTCCCGGAGGGGACCGATCTCGTCGAGACGCTGGAATTCTACTTCCAGTGCTGCTCGATCGAGCTCGACGCCGGGGCGCTGTCCTCGGTCGCGGCCACACTGGCCAACGGGGGAGTCGTACCGAGCACGAACGACCGGGTCTTCTCGACCGGCGCCGTACAGAAATGCCTCTCCCTGATGTCCTCGTGCGGTATGTACGACTACTCCGGCGAGTTCGCGTTCACCATCGGCCTCCCGGCGAAGAGCGGCGTATCCGGCGCCCTCATGCTCGTCGTCCCCCAGGTGATGGGCATCGCGATCTGGTCGCCCCGCCTGGACTCGCTCGGCAACTCGGTGCGGGGCATCGAGTTCTGCCGCCGGCTGGTCGAGAAGTACAACTTCCATGTGTACGACTCCCTCGTCGGCAGCGACAGCGAGGGCAAACGGGACCCGAGGCTGAAGAAGAACCAGACCACGATCGACGGCACCGTCCGGCTGCTCTGGGCGGCCAGCACCGGCGACCTCGAAGGCGTGCGCGCCTGTCTGGCGTCGGGGGTCGCCCCGCGGTCCTGCGACTACGACGGCCGCACCGCCCTCCATCTGGCCGCCTCCGAGGGGCATCTCGCCGTCGTCGCCTATCTGTTGGAACAGGGCGCCGACGTGGAGGCGGCGGACCGCTGGGGCGGGACCGCGCTCAGCGACGCCCAGCGCGGTGGCCACACCCCGGTCGTCGAGGCGCTGGAGGGGCACTGCGGGCAGCCGGCGGACGCCGCGCCCAGCCGGACGCAGACGGCCTGAGCGCACTCGACTCCGAAGAGCCGAGAGCCGATCCCCGCTCCACACCTGAGAAACGTACGAGGCAGTCCTGCCCGTTCGACGCAAGAGAGAGAACCAACCATGAACTACCGAGCCGAATACATCTGGATCGACGGCACTAGGCCGACCGCCAGGCTCCGCTCCAAGACCAGGATCCTCGCGGCCGGCGCCCAGCCGCCGGTGTGGGGCTTCGACGGGTCGAGCACCGACCAGGCCGAGGGCCACGCATCCGACCGTGTCCTCAAGCCGGTGTTCTCCTGCCCGGACCCGATCCGCGGCGGCGACGACGTGCTGGTTCTGTGCGAGGTCCTCAACACGGACATGAGCCCGCACACCTCCAACACCCGGTCCCGCCTCGCCGAGGTCGCCGAGCGCTTCGCCCAGCAGGACCCGCTGTTCGGCATCGAGCAGGAGTACACGTTCTTCAAGGGCGCCCGTCCGCTGGGCTTCCCCGAGGGCGGCTTCCCGGCGGCGCAGGGCGGCTACTACTGCGGCGTCGGCTCGGACGAGATCTTCGGCCGCGACGTCGTCGAGGCGCACCTGGAGAACTGCCTCGCCGCGGGCCTGGGCATCTCCGGCATCAACGCCGAGGTCATGCCGGGCCAGTGGGAGTTCCAGGTCGGCCCGCTGCCTCCGCTGGAGGTCGCCGACCAGCTGTGGATCGCCCGCTGGCTGCTCTACCGCACGGCCGAGGACTTCGGTGTGTCTGTGACCCTCGACCCCAAGCCCGCGCCGGGCGACTGGAACGGCGCCGGCGCGCACACCAACTTCTCGACCGGGGCGATGCGCGAGGGCTACGACCCGATCATCACCGCCTGCGAGGCCCTCGGCGAGGACGACAAGCCCGTCGAGCATGTGAGGCACTACGGCTTCGGCATCGAGAACCGCCTCACCGGCCTGCACGAGACCGCCCCGTGGAACGAGTACAGCTACGGCGTCTCCGACCGCGGCGCGTCCGTCCGCATCCCCTGGCAGGTCGAGATCGACAAGAAGGGCTACATCGAAGACCGCCGCCCCAACGCCAACGTCGACCCGTACGAGGTGACCCGCCTCATCGTCGACACCTGCTGTGCCGCTCTGGAGAAGGCCGGCCAGGTCTGACCCGGCGCAGGGCCGCCCGCGCGCAGCCGACCGGCGCGCGC